>JBAVCK010000081.1:0-12231 GCA_049586635.1 Bathyarchaeia archaeon | reverse complement strand
TAATCTCTGAAGCATGACTGTAACGCTAGATGGTTTGACACCAAGAAGTTCTGCAATGTCTGCTGATCTAGCGTAGCCCTTCTTCTGTATGAGTTCGTAGATGACTTCAAGGTAATCTTCAACTCGTGTGAGGTCGGAAACCGGTTTCAGTCGCGAACCCTGAGTCATCACATTGGCACTTCCCATACTGATGAGAAAAACAGGTAGGCATTAGGCTGAATGATTCTGCCGGCTGAGATCAAAGCTAGGACTAGTGCAATTCTCTTGACGAATTCTTTCATCATTTCCCATCCCTTATACCTCAACAGCCTTCTGCCTTCCCCATCATTGTCACTGGTCAGTTTGTTCTTAGCAAGCGAGTTTATCGCAGCATAGCGTAGACAAGGTACAGATGATAGGCGCCATAGGCGCCTAGAATCATAGCCTGCACGTAGACGCTGAATTGAGCCACAAGATAGTAAATCAGATACGTGTTTAGCGCCACAATTACCGTCCCGGTTAACACCGCGAGGAATGTGGTTAAGCGATTGTTAACCAACTCCCCCATGAGGTCCTTCTTGGCGGTGAATGTTATCAAAGGTATCATGGGTAACGCGATCATCAGGCTGAGGAGTACTTGGCTGTAGACCAACAGGAACAGCGGATCGAAACCGAGGAGCACCGCTATCGTCGTTGGGAAAACGTTGATAACTCTCGTAATAACTCGCCTGACGGTCTTGTTTACTTTTGTTCCCAGTAACCCGTCCATGATCGCTTGGCCGGCTAATGTTCCGGTCGTCGAGGAGGCAATGCCGGAGCATAGCAGCGTCACAGCGAACATAATGGCGGCAAGCGATCCGTAGATGGGTATCATTATGCGATACGCCTCGTCTACTGCTGATATGTTGCTGAACTTCGGGTAGAAGGCCTGGGCGCTCACGATCAGGATGGCCGCGTTGACCATTCCAGCGATCGTAAAAGCAACGAGGCATTCGCCGGTATGGAGCTTCAACAAATGTTTCTTTTCTTCACCGGTTTGATCCACCAGTTTGTCCCTGGTCAGCGTGGAATGTACGTACAGTGCATGTGGCATCACGGTCGCGCCGATGATGCCAACTATCAAGACTATGTTGTCGGGGTTAAGATCTGGCGAGACAAAGGCGTGAACAAGCTGAGTTACGGCTAGGCCGGTCACTGCGACTTCGTACAAGAAACCGAAACCGATAATCGATATGAACACCATGAAGAAGTATTCAAGTGACCTGAAACGTCGCGATGTTAGAGCTAGGAGAATTAGGATGTCAGCGGCTCCGAAAAGCGACGCGTAAAGTAGGGGCACGTTGAACAGTATGTTCAGCGCGATAACAGTGCCTAGGTACTCGGCGAGGTCGGTGGACGCGACTGCAGCCTCGGCCCCAATCCAGTTCAGAAAAATGTCAAACCTTCTTCTGCTCGACTTCTTAAGAGACTCTCTGACGAGTCCCGCCAAATCATGGCCCGTTGCTATTCCTAGCTTTCCTGAGAGATACTGGAGGAACATCGCCATGAAGTTCGCCATCCAGACAACCCAAAGCAAACCGTAGTTGAAAGCCGCACCCGCCTGTATGTCTGTCCCGTAGTTTCCCGGATCCATGTATGCCATGCTGGTGATCAATGCCGGACCCGCGAAGATGAATAGTGCACGATATTTGCTGACGAATCGCCGGACCTGCAAATTTAGATGAACCTAACTAGTCTAGAAACTACTACTTTTCATAGCCAAGCCAAGCCTTAAGTCTTTAGTTCATTCCTTTGCCATTCAGCAAGATCGGCAAAGCAGTATCCGACCTGCCCGCACTGCGTTGTACTCAACGCGGGTATCGGGCCGTATTTTCTGAGCGGCCCACGTCCCCGAACGGGAGCCTAAACAGGCCTATTGGCTCTATTGAACCCACGATATTGCTGGGTTCAAATCCCACCGGCCCCACCAGGTGCTCACACACATGAAATCAAATTAGGATGCCCGCATCATTAGACTCGTCACCATGCTCACGCAGAACAGCTTTCCTAAACCAATCCCCACGTGTGTTCGCAGTTGCAGTAGCTTTTGCCGAAATCGTGATTGCTTGCGTTGCGATTGCTGCTTTTGAATTTGAAATTCCTGACCGTCGCTGGGTACTCATTGTAGAAGATCCAAGACCAAATTGGCCCAATGAGGGGTTGCGATATCTTCCAGCAACATCTAGCGTATGTTGCCATCTCTATGCTAAGCTCAGTTTGACCAGAGGTTGCGCTCACATTGAATATGGGGAGGCCATTCTCGTAGCGCTTGGTTATCTTAACGTCCTCCATGGAATAGTCCTTCCCCTCCTCGGGGTCGTAGAAGCTGAGCGTCTTTGAAATCATTCTTTCACCCCAGTCCATCGTACTCTCGTGGGATATTGAATGTCTGAACATTGGGATACCGATGTGGGGCAAGAAGTATTGTAGGTAGCCTCCATTGTCCCATTGTACTGTGCCCCAATACCAACAAGGGGTTATCGAAGATATTCGCACTTTCTGGAAATACGATCTGCCCTTTACTGGGGTTTCGATGTCGCCTACTCGGATCCTTCCAGATGACGACAGTCCCCTGTATTTCAGCATCGAATACCCCATGTTTCCAACGAAATTCTTCCCTGTGGGCACTAGTTCCGCCATCGCGTCTTTCCATTTCTCCATTGACAGCTCGATTCCGACGTTGTCCGTTTCTATCTTCAGCCAGAAATCCGCGCTGCTTCCGCCGTATGAATAGACCCCTTTGTGGCCTTCCATTCTGATTCTTCCAGAGTGGTCATCGCGTTCGGTCTCAGTCTTCCCGTGATCAAGGAGAAGAGGTTCGTGCATTCTCTTACCGTCATAGTACCAAGAGGCCACCATCGATTCGAAAGCAGCGTGTTTCTCATTGATTTCGACTGGGATTGTTGGCTCCCAACAATAGTCGTTCACACGGACTTTTCTGCAATTTCGGGTGCCCCAAAGGATCATGAGCTGTTTCGGGAATTCGGGAGCGTCAGGGTTTTCGAAAAAGTGAATCCACCACCACCAGTGCCACGTGCGGTTCTTGAGCATGTTTTCAGGATAGATTCTCCAGATGTCATCGAAGACTTTGTGCATGGAGGTCTGCAAATCAAACGGCCTCAGCGTGAATTGGATATGGGAACGTTTGGCGGATGTATCAAGTATCAAGTGATAGTATGTTCAGTAATGTCGATTCAGCCGTGTCACACAGCGGCGGACGAGTCTTCGTTTCGTAGAAATCGCGTCTCATGAAGAGTGGCGCACAGACTGAGTTCTTTAAACTTTCGGAAGATAAACACTCTCCCGACTAGGCTATCTTAGAGGGCCTATCATCACGCGACGGTGAGCCATGCTCCCGCAAGCGCACGACTTATCTTCTGGTTGACCTCGAACTATCGTGGTTGACATTGCACAAAGTGAACGCGAGTATTGTGGTCGAGGTTCCTGTTACGGAGGAGGGTTCTAAGGGAGCGAGGATAAAGTGGCTCATCAATGAGAAGGACGGAGCTCCGACATTTCTAATGCGCCAGTTCACTGTTGAACCGGGGGGCTTCACCCCTCATCACAAGCACGACTGGGAGCATGAGGTGTACATCCTCGAAGGCCAAGGCAAGGTTCGATACGAAGGCCGCGAGGAGCGAATCCAACCCGGGGACGCCATCTTGATTCCGCCGGGCAAGATGCATCAATTCCAAGCCGGTGCAGAGACGCTAAAGTTCCTGTGTTTAGTGCCCAAATGAACGGCACATGATTATGCGAGTACTAACATGGCTGGTTGAATTTTCGTTTACTGGTTCCTTAGAGTCATTGATTCGATTGGGATAGGTGTTTCGTGTAGTCTTTTCCCCACAATTTTCTCTATCGCCCGTATTGCCGCGGGTGGAACGCCCATGGTCGGGCTCTCTCCTACTCCCTTCGCTCCGTGTGGAAGAGGGGATGGGATGTTGGCAAGTTTGACCACGACATTAGGCATTGTCAACGCGTTTGGTATTCCTGCGTCGGCTATGGTAGCCGTTAGGAGCTGTCCATCTTCGTTGTACTTTGCTTCTTCAGTCAACGTTTGGCCTATGCCCTGCGCAGATCCGCCTATGACTTGGCTTTCAATCATAGCCGGGTTAAGCGCTCGACCAACATCATAGTAAGCGATGCATTCTTTCAATCTCACAGTTCCAGACTTGTCTAGGTAGGCTATTACGAGGTTCGCCCCGAACGCGTTCAGCTGATCCTTCTGAGAAGTGAAGACTGTCACATCGAACTCGTGCCTCAACAGATCTTCAGGGGAGTACTTTCCAAGTCTCGTGGCGGCCTCATTCTTGATCTTCCGTGACGCTTCAACGAGCGCCGCTCCTCCTACAACTGTTGTTCTGCTCCCCCAGGTTCCCACACCTTCGTTCAGTTCGTCGGTATCAGACTTCTCGACTTCGATAACGGATTGAGGAACGCCCAGCTCCTCACTCACCAGGATCCGGGCGAACACATCGTGCCTCTGCCCATGCGAGCTGCCCCCCATCCACACCTTGACCCTCCCCTGCTTCACGGCGATTCTGGCGGATTCTCCAGGCTGCGCGGCTGGGATGAGTACGAAGCATGAGAAGCCAACACTCTCGCTTTCCCTCATGTCATAATAACCCAGTTCCCTTACCGCAGATTCAAGAAATGGTTTGAAGGGATCAAGCTTCAGACCGAGCGGAGAAACAAACGAGTCGGCACTTGCATTTCTTAGCCTCACTTCCACGGGATCCATTTTCAATTCGTCGGCAACAAGGTCCATCATTCGTTCGATGAACATGGCCGCTTCGGGTCTTCCAGCCCCTCTGTAGGGACCCAGCGGAACCTTGTTAGTGTACACCGATTTCGAGTCAACAAACACGTTCTGAATCGCGTACGGACCAGTTATCTGAAACCCTATCCACCTCGGAGCAAATTCCCCCATGCCATGAGCGTAAGCGCCTGCATCTATCAGCAGCTCAGTCTTCAGGCCGAGGACCTTCCCTGTCCTATCTGCGAAGATTCTCATCTTCGCTCGGGCGCCTCTACCTTGATTTGTCGCCGTCAAGTGCTCCATCCGAGTCTCAATCCACTTCACAGGTCTTCTCGTTTTCATAGAAGCGTAGCATGCGATCACGTACTCTGGGTAGCTGCCTCTCTTGCTGCCAAATGCGCCCCCAGTGTCCATCTGAATGACTCTCACTGAACGCGGGTCTAGTCCCAGCGACTCGCACAACCCCTCCTTCCATGAGTACACAGACTGGGTTGAAGCCCACACAGTAAGTCGCGAACCGTCATAGTGAACCACAATTCCTCGAGGTTCCAACGGGTTGGGGGATATTCTCCTATTCAACAACGTGTCTTCAAGAACGAGAGGCGCGTTGGGCAGATTGAATTCCTTACCAAGTTTGAAGCCGGCGAGGATGTTCGAGTTCGTTCCTGGATGGATTGGGGGTGAGACGAGCGCTTCTTCCGGGTCGATTACAGGATTCAAGGGCTCGTAGTCTACTTCCACCTCGTCCATCGCGTCGACGGCTTTGTACAAATCCTCCCCTAACACTGCTGCGACAGGTTGGCCAACGTAATTCACGTAATCCGCGGCAAGTGCAGGCAGGATGGCTCCGGATCCCTCTGAGGCTCCCTCCCCCACCGAAGCCATGGTTGCCTTGAGTTCTGAATGATTGATTCCGCCCTTGACCTTGAGCAATTTAGCTCGTGCGTGAGGACTGCGCACAATCGCCAAATGTAACATGTTGGGCAAGCGGAGGTCGTTTACGAACTGCCCGCGGCCCTCGACAAGTTTCCTTGACCCGTCTTCCATAGAGACCACCTTGCCTGATGCTATCAATAACTCTTCGGCGGGTGCTCTATCCGACAAATCTTTAAAACGCTTCTTCGGTCTGCCCAGAAGAACAACTTTGCGTCCCAGGCCCTTCGAATACTACGCCCCATCCACCGTGAACGAAGCATTGACTCTTCTCTCCTCCAAAGAGGAAGCGAAGGTATTGGCAGGCGGGCAAAGTCTCGTCACCCTCATGAAGCTCCGCCTCGCAGCTCCCATGACTCTGATAGACATCAACGGGATCAGGGAACTAGCACACATACATGAAGAGGGCGGAGTAATCACTGTCGGTGCCCTAACTCGCTATGATCAACTTGCAGAGAGTAGCTTGATCCGTGAAAAGGTGCCCTTACTCGCAGAGGCTGCGAGTCTGGTTGCTGATCAGCAAGTCAGAAACCGAGGAACCATAGGAGGGTCACTGGCACACGCCGATCCAAGCGCCGACCTTCCGACGGCATGCACGGCCGCTGACGCGAAGATAGTCACAATGAGTCTCAATGGCTCGCGGTCGATAGAAATGTCAGGTTTCTTCCGTGACTACTTCATAACCGCGCTTAGAGAGGACGAAATTGTCAAGGAAGTGAGAATTTCCATTCCTCCTCAGCGATCCGGATCCGCATACCTGAAACTCACCAGGGGACACAACGATTTCGCAATCGTTTCCGTAGCGGCTCAACTGACGGTCGACAACAACCACCTGTGTGAAGCTGTGAACATAGTCTTTGGAGGTGTTGCTCCCACTCCCCTGCATGCGAAAGAGACTGAAAGACTGCTAAAGAACCGCAAACCCAACGACAACTTGCTCAATGAGGCAGCTCAGGTCGCCGCAAACGGGTTGAGCCCAACTTCTGACATTAGGGCATCCGCCGACTACAAATTAGAGATGGCCAAGGTTCTGACGAAGAGGGCGCTCAAAACATCATTAGATCGGGCGATGGGAAGAGTTTGACTTGAACGAATCGACGATTAACGTGAGAGTGAATGGTAAGCAGTATCGGCGCAGAATCGAATCCCGTATGTTACTCGTCGACTTTCTCCGCGATGAGTTGGGTCTGACTGGTACTCACATTGGTTGTGACACAGGTCACTGCGGCGCCTGCACCGTTCTAATGAATGGCGTGACCGTCAAATCATGTCTGCTCCTCGCAGTCCAGGCCAACAATGTTGACATTCAGACAATCGAAGGTCTAGCAGTTGAAAATGAGTTGCATCCAATTCAGGAAGCATTCCTTGAACAGAATGCTTTGCAGTGTGGTTACTGTACGCCGGGAATGATACTCTCAAGCCTATTCCTGCTCCAGAGAAACCCGAATCCTAGCGACGAAGAGATCAAGAGGGGTATCGACGGAAATCTCTGTCGATGCACGGGTTATCTGAACATCGTGAAGGCTGTCAAGGCTGCGGCTGTCAAGATGAAGCGAACCGGCACTTAAGCCGTCTTTGTCCAAACTTTTGTAACGCACTGCGGGTTCGATCGCAAACTGAACGAGCACGGCTCATCCAAGCTGCATCTTCACGCACTCGAAGACTCCCGCCACAGTCTTATCCGCAGTATCCTTCATCATTCGTTGCCCGAGGCCAGCCATCATACCGCCCACCTTCACGTCTGATTTGTAGGAAATCGCACTTCCCCCAGGAACTTCCCTAAGCTCAATCGCGGTTTCCAAATTGATGCTGCCCCCTGAACCGCTGCCAACCGCCTTGAGTCGCACATGACTTATTGGTTGCTTGTCCACGATTTCGATTCTGAATTTGAAGTCTGCCCTTATGGGCCCGACTCCGACGCGGATGATCGCGGTAAACTTGTTCTCATTCTCGACATCTAAACTCTTGAGATCGGGTAGGCACCTGCCCATTGTAGTAGGGTTGGTGATGAATTCCCATAGCTTTTCTCGCGGCGCAGTGAACTCATAGGTTCCTTCGATAATCATGCCCAATCCTTCACGAGGCACTCTGATGCAATATTCGTTTCAGGCTTGAAACCAACTGTTGCCAGACCACGGGCCCGCCGGCGCACGTAATTGGTTTGTTGGTGGTTTGCTTCAAGTCTGACGATGATGCTCTTGGTTTCATTTCAGTTCTTGGAGTCTATCCTCCTCGAGCTTGCGGAGAATGGCTAAGCCGAGGGGGGTGAGCGAAAGGAATTTGTGGTCGCTAGAATTCGATTGTTCGAGGAAGCCTTGGTTCGTGAGAGCCTCAATTGCCCCTGCGAGGTTTTGAGCCGTCTCATTCGGCAATTCCGTTTGTAGACTGTTCTTGTCGACCCCGTTCTTTCCTATGCCTTTGAGTTTCCATATGGCTAGGAGTACTCGTTGCTCGAGGTCTGCGAGGCCGCTCGTTTCGGGCATGGTTGGCATGGGTAACTGCCTCTGATTTATCCATCTTCCATATGAAACTATGGTGTATGGAAAAGCGAACATTAATATACCAACCTCTTTCCCATAGCTACCTGAACAACCAATGGCAGCCGACGAAGCTACAGCATTCATGGAAGTTCTATCGAAGAGTCCGCAATTCAAAGTCCTCACTATACTCGCCCAACGGCCACAAGAGGAACTAACGAAGACCGAGATCGCACAGAAGGCCGGAATCGGGCGAACGACACTCTACCGAGTGTGGAACGACCTCGAACGAATGAAAGCCATAGCGCCTTCACGCCACGTTGGTGCAGTAACCCTGTACCGAATGAACGCGCAAAGCCCGGTCGTACAATCATTCCTTAGCATAACCAAGAGCCTCACGACGGTCACAGACGCCGTCTCGAGGATAGAGCAACTTCGCAAACTACAGGACTCGGCTAGGTCCGAATTCGGAGAAACCGTGCCAGCTGGGCCGAGCCTATTAGTGAAGCTCCTCAGAGCGAACGCCGTCTCGGCCGAGAGTGCGAAGCCAAAAGCAGATCTGCAGTTATCTTCGAACGAGGCAGAGGCGGTACGCGGACTCGCCAGCGCTGGCTTAGTATTCGAAAACGGCGCAAGCTTCTACCTTAGTCAACTCGGAGCACAAACCGCTCAGGGCGCAGCTAAGATATGGGCCGCAGAGAGTTCAGAATCATTGGACCAAGCAATCTCAACTGCTCGAATAGCTTTGAATCTCATAAACCAAGAGATTAGGAAACTCAAAACTCAAGTACCGAAGTAAAGCAATCGGTTCGCGTCCTTCACCGTTTCTTCGAATTTTCTGTGATGTCTTATCGGAGAAACTTTAAGTTACACGATTGCTTCGTGTCAGTTATGCCGACAGATACGAGGTACCTTTTCATCACCGGCGGCGTCATGTCCGGAATAGGCAAAGGCATAACCACCGCTTCAATCGCAAAACTTCTGCAACTCAGGGGCTTCAAAGTTTCTGCAATGAAGATCGACCCGTACCTGAATGTTGACGCCGGGACAATGAATCCTGTAACCCATGGTGAAGTCTTCGTTACGGAGGACGGCGGCGAGATTGACATGGACTTGGGCACGTATGAGAGGTTCCTCGACATCAATCTGTCACGAAGCCACAACACCACGACTGGCCAAATCTACACCACAGTCATAAACAAAGAACGACGTGGTGATTTTCTCGGCCAATGCGTCCAAATCATCCCTCACATAACCGATGAAATCAAGTCAGTTGTCAGGGGCATCGCGGAGAAGGCGCGCCCGGACGTTCTTCTCGTAGAAGTAGGAGGCACCGTCGGAGACATTGAAAGCCTCCCCTACCTCGAGGCCGCACGCCAACTGAGACTCGAGGAGGGAAATCAGAAGGTTCTCTTCGCTCACGTCACACTCGTTCCAGTGCTAGACGTCGTAGGCGAACAGAAAACGAAACCGACACAACACAGCGTACAAGAGCTGCGAAGAATAGGTATTCAGCCCGACCTCATCGTGGCCCGAACCAAAGGGCCACTTAACCCAAACCCTCGAAAGAAGATAGCTCTTTTCTGCAACGTCGAGGAGCGCGCAGTCTTCGCATCGCCAGACCTCTCAAGCATATATCAAACGCCAATCGAACTTGACTCACAAGGTATGGGAGTTTTTCTAGCTGAGCGATTCGCTTTAGGCAAGCGCGAAGCCGATTGGACGCCGTGGAACCGGGTCGTTGACAGGCTCTCAAACCCAAGTCAAGTTGTTCGCATTGCACTCTGCGGAAAATACGCTGAGCTGGCCGATTCCTATGTGAGCGTAAACGAGGCTTTGAAGCATGCTGGCGGAGCTTGCGACGCACGAGTCGAAATTGAGTGGATTGAAACCGAATTGTTCGAGAAGAATGCTTCCAATTGCTCAATACTCTCTCGCTTTAACGGAATCCTAATACCGGGCGGATTCGGATCCCGCGGCACTGAAGGGAAGATAGCTGCACTGTCCTATGCGCGGGAGAACAATGTCCCCACACTCGGGATATGCTTCGGCTTCCAGCTAGCCGTTGTAGAATTTTGCAGGCACATCGGCCTCAAGAATGCTAACAGCGTAGAAATCGACCCCAAAACCCCTTACCCCGTCATCAATCTCATGCCTGAGCAGCTGGGTGTGGATTCGAAAGGTGCAACGATGCGGCTGGGTGCGCATGAAGTGCGCATCACACCGAACACCACTGCCAGCTTCCTATACGGCCGCGAGATAGTATCGGAGAGGCACAGGCACAGGTGGGAGGTAAACCCTGACTATATCGACCGAATTGTAAGTGCGGGAGGAGTATTCTCAGGGCGGAGTATGGACGGGAGAAGGATGGAAATATTTGAGCTACCTGGCAAATTCTTCTACATGGGAACCCAATTCCACGCCGAATTCAAATCCAGGCCTGCTAGGCCTTCGCCGCCGTACTACGGCTTGATTAAAGCTGCGCTCGACAAGAAGTTAGGGAAGCCTTCGCCGGAACTAGTGCCGTTAATCCGAGAAGCTGCCTAACTGAACCCGACAATCATCCTTTGTCCAAGAACCCTAGTGCATAGTTAGCTTCCCGCCTGTCAATCCGAGGAATCTTTCCGAAGAACATGCGGTAACCATGACTCATCGTTCGAAACCCATTCTTTCCGAGGAGGGCGAAGGCTGGGTGATGTTGAAAGCATGAAACTTCGACTGGTTTTCCGGTTGTCTTGGCTAGGGCTAGGCTAAGCATCTCTCTTGGCTGGCCGTTCGGTGGGTCGATGCATACCCATGGCCCAAGCTCGAACATATCCTTGAATTTCTTGACTAGCAAGTAAGAACCGGCGTTGGGACCGTTGGAGCAGCCGAGGTACCATGCAGTTTTCGTTCGAAGCACCATTCGGATCAGTTTCGATCGGTCAGCGCCGAATGCTTTCTTGTCGCTGGCCAAGACCGAACGCAGGGGTAGCCTTTGGTAAGCGGCACTTGCACTTGCAGGGGGAGTGGAAGGGAATGGTTTCGGTTTTCGTCTCAGTCTGACGAACGGGGCGTCACTTACGAAGCCTAGCCTGCGATAGAAGGTGACGTTTTCGTTGAAGCAGTAGAGAGCGATGTGTTCGGCCTTTGACCGATGCATGTATTCTACCGCTTTCTGGACCAAAGAGTGTCCGATGCGTTTTCCTCGGTGTTTTCTGTCCACAATTACGTTCCCAATCCAAGCAAGTTTTCTACCGTACCGCGTCGTTGTGATTAGGCCGACTCTGCGGGGGCCTTCGTTGGCAATGAAACTTCCCGCGGGATTCAGCTTCAGAATTCTGGTGAGGTCGCTACGTGTGACGCCCCATTTTTCTTGGTCCGTCAGCCTAATGGCAAATGGAATGTCTTCGAAGCGCATCGTCCTAATTTGCAACATTGCCGGCAGCTTCGGTAGGGCTATGGATAGATTCGGTTTATCAAACGTGGAAAGGCGATTGCGTCCCTGATGTGTTCTAGCTTACAAATCCAGGCGAGTGTTCTCTCGACCCCCATCCCGAAACCCGAGTGTGGGACGGTACCATAGCGCCGTAGGTCCACGTACCACTTGTAGTCTTCAGCGCTCAGCCCTTCCTCTTTGATTCTTGAAAGGAGCTGTTTTAGGTCGTGGATGCGTTGGCCCCCGCCTGTGATCTCCCCGTACCCTTCGGGTGCGAGTAAGTCCGTCGAGAGTGTTACCTTGGGGTTCTTCGGGTCGGGCATGTGGTAGAATGCTTTAACGCTTTTCGGGAAGTGGCTAACGAAGAATGGAAGGACAAAGTGTTCGGTAAGCACTTTCTCTTCTTCGTAGGCTATGTCCGTTCCCCATTTGAAGCCGGGCCTAGATTTTCCGATCAACTCAACGGCTTCGTCGTATGTTATTCTGGGAAACGGAGGTTTAACCTTCGCAAGTTCTTCAGGGTCGCGTCCGATGGACTTTAGCTCCTCGGGCATCTTCTCTCGAACCTGTTGGCACATGTGGGTGACCAGTTCCTCTTCGAGGCGCATGAGGCCATCGAGCTC
>JBAVCK010000080.1:0-18073 GCA_049586635.1 Bathyarchaeia archaeon | reverse complement strand
AGCCTGTGCTATGTCGCTGGAAGCGCTGAAAGCCAACCTCAAACCGTATCAAGAATTAATTCTTGAAGTTCGCGGCTTCCCCGGTGGCGTCCGCAGCGCAAAATCAATCCGTAAAGTAGTGGCTGGCGGTGACCTGTCTGAAGGCCGTCTAAAAGTGAAGGTGCAGGATGCTTATTCGATGCGTTCCACACCGCAGGTGATTGGTGCAGCACATGATGCACTTGCCTTTGCCCGAGTACAGGTAGAAACCGAACTCAATGGTGTGGGAGATAATCCCATTTTCTTCCCGGACAAAAACCTCGTACTCTCAGGCGCCAATTTCCAAGGTTCGCCCGTTGCTTTGCCTATGGATATAGTAGGTGCTGCAGTAACGATGGTATGCGTACTTTCTGAACGCCGCATGAACCGCCTGAATAACCCGGCACTAAGCGTGGGGCTTCCGCCCTTCCTGATTAAAGGCGCTGGCATGTTCTCCGGGCTAATGCTAAGCCAATATACCGCTGATATGCAGATCGCAGAACAACGAATCCTCTGTATGCCGGCTTCTATACAGTCAATCCCGGCTGCTGCCGACCAGGAAGACTTTGTTTCCATGGGCATGAACACCGCTCTGAAGAATTTCCAGATTCTAGACAATGCTTATGGTATTTTGGGAATCGAATTCATGGCTGCTGCCCAGGCGCTTGACTTACGTAGAAAATATGAAACACCATATGAATTCGGAAAGGGAACACAAATTGCTCATGATGTGATTCGTAAACACGTCGAGTATCTTGATATCGACCGCCCGCTTTATCCCGATCACAACAAGATGAAGGACCTCGTGAAATCATGCGAAATCCTTGTGGATGTGGAGAAAGCCATAGGTTCCCTGGAATAGAACATTCTTTCTAAACCATGCAGGTCCAGCTGATAGTCCAGTAAACTGCAGCTAATCGGAGACTTATCGTAGCCCAGCTTGTCGATGGAATGCCCGTCGTCGTTCGTCGTTAGAAAAAGTGTGTGTGGGTCTAATGGTGCGCACACACACAGGAATCGATCCCAGACGCATCACGCTCCACCTGACAAGCGGCATGAGAGGCGTCTTCGCAGACACCCGCCCTCAACCAAACCGTAGCTAACGCTAGGCTCCATTGCTGGACCTGTTCGGTACCAAGTTTCCGGAATCGTCCAACCGGATCGGTAACTGCTTCGCAGGGTTGAAGCGATTACGTGACCCAGGGCGGCGTGAATGTCACAGCCAGGTTCATGTCGATCCAGATAGCTTCGCCTGGAGCAAGCTGCGTGTCAGTTGAGGCCCAAATCCAAGTAGAGTTCAAGTTATCGTAAAGAAGAATGGCCGTGGACAACTCCCTTATGCTCGTCAAGTAAGTACCAATGGTCTCATTCTTGAGAGCAGGTTGAGGCTTGAAACCTAGGCAGTTCCATCCTGAGGCCAACTGATAGCTTGTAGGAAGACTGCCAGGCGGAATAACGAAACCGGAAACGACCAAGGTGCGCCTGTGCGTCATGTATATCCAGTAACCAAAACCATCCTGCATAGTCGTCAACGTGCCAATCGTGGTTCCCGGTCTGAAGGACTTCCATGCGCCACCCTGATAGGACCAGACCACCATAACATCGTTGCCGGAAATCAAATCACCAAGAATGGTGGCTATCGCATTGTCCACCGGAACAACGGGCAACGAAATCAAATTCCAACCAAGAACCAACAAAATCGACACCGAAGCAGCACCGACAGGCGCCCCAAACTTCTCAACACGATTATTGAGATAGTCGGTTACGTACACGTTCCCGGACGAATCAACAGCAACACCGTACGGATTCTTGAACTGACCGTTACCAGAACCACTGGAACCCCACTGAGTTACGTAAGTGCCCGTGTTAGTGAACTTCTCAACACGATTATTGCCACTGTCCGCTACGTAGACGTTCCCGTAACCATCAACAGCAACACCAATAGGGCCGTGGAATTGGCCGCTACCGGAACCACTGGAACCCCACTGAGTTACGTAAGTGCCCGTGTTAGTGAACTTCTCAACACGATCATTGCCATTATCAGTCACGAACACGTTCCCGGAACCATCAACAGCAATGCCCATCGGACTTTTGAACTGGCCGATACTAGAACCAGTGGAACCCCACTTAGTTACGTAGGTGCCCGTGTTAGTGAACTTCTCAACACGATTATTGCCATTGTCGACGACGTACACATTCCCCGAACCATCAACAGCAACACCGTACGGATAATTGAATTGGCCGTTACCAGAACCGGGGGAACCCAAATCGCTTGTGTACCCGCCTGTGCTGTCGAACTTGTCAACAACATTATTGCTAGAGTCGGTTACGTACACGTTGCTGGAACCATCAACAGCAACGCCACTCAAAATGGCGCCGAATACGCTGAATTTGCCACCCCAACTGGTTATGAACGTGCTGTTGCTCATGAACTTCTGAACACGATTATTGTTAAGTTCGGTTACGTACACGTTCCCGGACGAATCAACAGCAATACCGTTCGGCCAGTTGAATTGGCCGTTACCCGAACCAAGGATGCCCCAGGTTAGCAGGAAGTTGCAGGTGGTACAGGCCTGGACGAGGGGAGGCGGGGTAGCTGATAGAGTACCGCTGACCACGGCCAGTAATACGAGCGCAAGGACGAGAGCGGTTCGAAGATTACAATGGGCCAAGAAAACACATTCTCAGCGGGAGAAGTTACTTTTGCAGTATTAAGCCTAGCGAAGCTTGCAGAGCATACGTATTGTCCGTATGCACAGTAAATACTCAGACCGCAAATCTGCCTGAGATCCTGGCCTAGTGGAGCGGGCACCCAAATTTGAACTGTCGTCGTTCGTAAAAGTGTGTGTGCGCACCACTATATCCACACACACGAAAAGATTAGAGAAACGGCGCACCATCTTGCCGGTCCGGGGTAAGTAACATGTACGATCAGCGTAGCATGTGTTGCGCTCATGATGAAAAGAAAGAAAGGGGATGTGGGACGGCGTCCGCTGCAAGGTTACTTCTTTTGCAGTCCTTTCTGAAGGTCGCTCAGTTCCATTAGTGGTGTAAGGTCTAGTTTGCAGTTTAGGGTCATCCAGAGTGGCTCGAAGAATCCTGCTATCATGTCGGCGCTTGCTATGTTGACTATCATGTAGATGCCCCTTTCGCCTTCAATTGGCGCAAAGTAGACTGCTTCGGGTTTGATCTGGTTGAGGAGACCTTCCATTTTCTTTAGAAAGTTAGGATCCTGCAGCAATTTGTTTCCGTGTTCTGTTGGCATATGTAAACGTAATAGGAATTTCATTCAATTTCACCTCCGTAATCTATGGGACCTCGTTCGTGACGCTCGGAAATCACGGACCTACGGTCACTCCGCGATTCCGCCCGAAAAAGTCGTCCTTGATGGAACAATTTTCCAGTTAAGCGGCTTGAACACGATCTTGAGCGAACGAGAGGCCGCATCCCTATTATGTCTTCTGAGTTTCTTTACGGCCCCCCTTTCCAGTTCCAAGGGTGGCATTTTGGAAGAAGGTTTGCGGAAAGCCAGAGGCTGGATAGCATTTTGCAGATTTATTCAAAAGCCTAAGGGAATAACTTGTGCACAGACAAACCAATCGCCATTAAGTCCACGGCGAGCACGATCAGTTTAAGTGATTTCTCAGGCCTCGCCAAGAGTTGAAGTGTATTCATCTTTTGTCGTGTGCCGTCCGCGAACCGCATCTCAGTTAGGGGGCTTCGCCGTCTGAAATCTTTGCACCAACGTGACAGGTTGATCTCAATGCCCGCGGCGGCCGCCATAGCTAACGCAACCAGAACGGCCTCGCTTGTTACCGTCAATGCGTTAACGTAATAGCTAATCAGCGTCGGCAGTGCTGCCCACGAAAAAGCAAACCAGACGTCACTATGGAATCTCCCATTGAAGGCTTCAGTGTTGTAGGCGAAGAGGAAGAAGGTCTCCAGGATTATGAATGCCAGAAGGGTCGATGGGGCCATGATCGAGCCGGACGATGCGAACAATTCGAGCATGCCATAACTCCCGATAACTACCGCTGCAACAAGCGGAAGGGTAAAGAGAACAGTCAACTCACGTTTCCCCAACGCCTCCGTCCAGTGGCTCACGTGCAACTCATTCAAAGCGTGCGCAGACAACCCGAGCCCGAGAAAGTAAGCCACGAGAGTGAGAACGACCCGGTCTGGGTGGAGGTTGGGTGAGAGCGCGGCTCCGATTAGAACAAACGAAAGAACCATTGAAGTATACGGCAAATGCATGATCGTGTAGAACTCGCGGAGCTTACCGCCGCCCCGCGCATACCAAGCCCCGTTCGCTCTCAAACAACCACCCCAACCATCAGCCGAAGGCCAAACAGAAACAGCCTTTCCTCAGGGGTCATAATTGAAATATTGTTATGTGAATATTGTTATGCGAAGGGCAGGCCACGAGTTCTAAAGCTTTAAGTAATCTGGAGGCGGCCTCACTCGCGGTTGCCATGTCAATTGTTCAAGTCAAGAAATCCTTGATAGTGCCTGAGAAATTCGAGACTGGCGCGACGGACCTAAAGCTCGTCGATGTTGTTGACAGAAGGCAGAATGCGCCCGTTACTGCTGGGGTAATTGAAATCAAGAAATCAGCACCCACTGAGTTCGATTACGACAACGATTGTGCCGTCATCTACTGCACTGAAGGTTCATTCATCCTAAAAGAGGGAGGAAAGATTACTGAAGTTCAAGCGGGGGATGTGGTTTACATTCCGCAGAAGAAAGGCCTCAAAGTAGAATGGTCCACACCGAACAGTGGACGAGGATTCTACGTAACTTACCCTCACTGGCGTTAAGATAGTCAGAATCAGCATCGGTTCGGGACGCGACGAGAGACTAAACATAGAATAGCGAAACGAGCAGTAGTGGTGTGTGTACGCACCATTAGACCCACACACATTAAAAACCGGAAATCCACAACTGGTGGTTCTTCACATGATATGGAGCCTATGGTCTGAGTGTGGCGGACGCGGTCATGAGAACCCACATCGCTTGCCCTGGCTGAACCATGTAGGGTGAGTTCGCTCGAATCCACGATTGGCTTGCGCTATCGTAAAGCCACACAATGTTTGAGTTGTAATTCCCGCTTATGCTTGTGAGGTAGGTGTTCACCATCTCCGGAGCTACCGTGGGCTGAGGCTTAAACCCAATCAGGTTCCACCCAGCCGATAAGCTATAGGTCGGCGGGGAACCTGCTGGAGGAATCACGTAGCCGTTCACGTTCAACGTGTCAGCCTTAGTCATGTAAATCCAGTAGCCAACGCCGTCCTGCATGGTTGTGAGGGGGCCAGACAGTTTGCCGTTGCTTAACGAGGCAGAACTCCACTTACCCCCCTGATAGGCCCAGACGACTGTGAAGTCCTTCGCAGCAATCAACCCTGAAAGAACGTTACCAATCTTCGTGCTGAACGGCACGAGGGGCAATGAGACAAGATTCCAACCCGCACTCAACTTTATTCCGTAACCGTCGGGTGTGACAACACCGGAAGGGTCCAACCCAGGAGTGAAGGAACTGTTGCTCCCTCCACTCGCCTGCCCACTGAAAGTCTGCGTCCCAACCACAGTCCCTACATCACTTATTGTTTGAAGCTTCATGTGGAACGGGCCGACTCCTGTTCCAATCACTTTAATCGAATAAGCTCCCGGAATCGGATTTGGAATCGTAATTCTCTGGGGCTCGGTTCCAAGCCCACTGTAAGTGGCGCCCGGAATCTCGTTGAAGTTAGTAGTAGTATTACCCCCCACAACCCTACCAAGCGGATCCGTGACGAGAACATCAATCGGCGAATCCCCGGTGATCGAAAGTTCACCTGAGAAGCTGGACGATTGTATGCTGTACGTTCCCCCGATGCTGTAGGTTAAGAAGTGGGAGGGGGCACCAATAAATGGGTTGTTAGAGATGGGACAGGTCCCCGTCCCGGGGACGCTACTGCTTCCACTCTCGAGGCACGTTTGATTGGTGAATGTGTCCCCTGAATAGTAAACGAACAATTGACCGTTAACTAACAACGCTCCAGCATTGTCCGTTGAATCACCGTTCTCCCAACCTCCGGGAACGGGGGCGATTATAGGGTTTCCAGAATTCCTCGTCCAGTGGATCCCATCAGGTGAGGTTGCGAACCCCGTAAGGTCAACTGCACCATAATAATTGGTGAAGGCTGACTCACCACTTCCGTCCGTAGCTGAGTAGAACATCGTAAAATTGTTCGCGACTGGGTCGTATACTACGGATGGACTGTAAATGAAATCGCTATCCCAAGGGCCAGGTGCCAGAACCGGGTCGGCACCAGGGGGGGAGCACCACGGGACACTTGGGGGATTGTAACCGTAACATGTTGGGGTGAAGACCGTCGGGTTTAAGGCTGAATCAGGATTGGGACTACCACGCCAACCGGTTTCTGGGTTCGAGGATGTTGCTAACTTAACGGCGCGATTCATGCCGTACCACATCATGTACGTGCCTCCAACGTGAACAACCGACGGGTATCCCTCTTCACACCATAGGGCTGAACCCGTTTGGAAGATTGGGTTAGAGCTGGGCTTATGCCAATTGATGGCGTCGGATGAGTAGGCTACGCCGATTCCACATTTAATGTCAGTTACTCCGTCGTAGACGTGGTTGCGGGCTGCGTAGTATAGTAAATACTGGGATGTGGAGGAATCGTAGAAGATGCTGCCCATCCTTATCGAGGTATTGTCCCATTGTCCAGGGCCTCCGCGCGTCAAAATTGGGCCGCCGTTGGTGACATTGCTGACTTTTGTCCAGGTGCTCCCATCCGGGCTTGTCGCTAGGCCAATTTGACCACCATTATTACAGCAACCGACGTACGCCATCCCAAAGGTACCGTTCGGAAATAGGAAGGGCCTGGCCTCCCATACTGCATTGTTGTCCCAAGAACTGATGCTAGGGGTTAGGACGGGGTTTCCTGAGTATCTGACCCATTGGTTCTGTGCCTGGAAGTAGGCGGTCAAAGCGTAGCTGGCATTCATCACCCAAGTGTCAGGGTTATTGGCTGGAATCCCGGTCGCCAGGTACGAACCATTCAACGCCCAAGCCACAAAATAGTAGCCCGACGCAGGCGTTGCCGTGAAGGAAACGGTTGGGCCATACGGGGGGGTTAATGCCGTAGTGTAGGTTACGCACTTAGTTACGCCAGCCGGGAGCGTACACGCGGTTCCCGCGGGGTTTAGTGTGACCGTCCCCGCGCCTGTCGGCTCCACCGTCACCCAAAGATGGTACGTGGACGGAATCTCATAAATGTAGAGGAGCCCGATGCTGAGAGTTACGAAATGGGATGGGCTAGGAGCATACCAGGGGTTGTTGGAGGCGGGACAAGTCCCCGTAGGGTTGACACTATTACCACCCTCAAGGCACGTTTCAGTGGTGAATGTGTCCCCTGAATAGTAAACGAACAACTGGCCGTTATACGGCAATACGCCAACACTGTCCGTTTCATCACCGTTATCCCAACCTCCGGGAACGGGGGCGATTATAGGGTTCTTTGGGTACCTCGTCCAGGTAACCCCATCATGTGAGGTTGCGTATCCCGTAGGGTCAACGGCACCATACGCGTTGGTGAAGGGCGACTCACCATTTCCGTCTTGCCCTGAGTAGAACATCTTGAAATTGTTCGCGGCCGGGTCATATACTACTATCGGAGCGTAAACGTAATCGCTATCCCAAGGGCCAGGTGCCAGAACCGGGTCGGCACCGTAGCACCACGGGCCTGGATTGTAACTGTAACATGCCGGGGTTAAGACCGGTGCGCCGCCGTTGTTGTTATGTGTACCATTGTCCCAATTCGCATCAGCGGTTATGGAAGTTGCAATCTTAATGGCACCGTATTCGCCGTACCACATTGTGTACGTACTCCCGACTTTGATGACTGAAGGACTTGACAATCCATGGCATTTGCCATTCGTGTTGATGATTGGGTAACTGGACTTATACCAATTGATGGCGTCAGATGAGTAGGCTACGCCAATTCCGCATTTGATGTTAGCAACTCCGTCGATTACGTGGTTGCGGGCTGAGTAGTACAGCAAATACTGGGATCTGGAGGAATCGTAGAAGATGCTGCCCGGTCGTAATGTTGTATTGTCCCATTGTCCAGCAGTGCCCCGCTCAAGAATTGGGCCGTTGTTAGTAACGTTGTTGACCTTTGTCCAAGTGCGCCCGTCAGAGCTGGTCGCCAAGCCTATCCCATACTCCGTGCAGCAAGCGAAGTATGCCATTCCAAAGGTTCCGTTGGGGAATAGGAATGGTTTCGGATCGTAAACTACGATGTCGTCCCAAGAATGGGCGCTGGTGGTTAGAACTGGGTTTCCTGAATATCTAACCCATTGGTTCTGTGCTTGGAAGTAGGCGGTTAAAGCGTAGCTGGCGTTCATCGTCCAACTGGCAGGGTTAGTTGCCCCCGTGGCCAGGTATGAGCCGTTAATCGCCCAAGCCTCAAAATAGTAACCTGCCGCAGGCGTTGCCGTGAAGTTCACGGTTGGACCATACGGGGGGCTCAATGACGTAATGTATGTTGCGCACTTAGTTACACCAGTTGGGGTTGTGGGGCACGCGGTTCCCACGGGGTTTAGTGCGACGGTGCCAGCGCCTGTCGGCTCCACCGTTACCCAAAGATGGTATGTCGACGTCCCGTCACCATTTACTGGAGGCGGCGGGGTGGCTACAAGAGCTCCACTGACTACAGTTAGTAATACGAGCGTACAGGCGAGAACGGTTCGAAGATTACAACGGGCCAAGAAAACACATTCTCAGCGACAAAAGTTACTCACGTTTGCACTATTAACACTTGCCAGAGTTGCGCCTGAAAATCAAGGTGCTCAGGCATAGCCTTCCCGAATGCTTCCCAATACCTCCTAGCCACTCGCCCCTCCACAACCCGAAGATCATATGTTATAGTGAAATGGAAATTCGGGATGAGGTAAATGTTGTCCCGTCGCGCGCGTCTCATTCAGTGTGTTTCTCAAGGGCGTGTGTGATGGATTCTTCCATCGTCATCGATCGGCCTTCAGCCCACGCCGCGGCGAATTTGGTTTCACCTAATGCGGATCGGGCAGGCGTGATGTAGGTGCGTTCGTTCTCCGTACGCTCTGCGGGAGCGAGGTTGGCGTTAACCTTTTCCCGTAGAGCCTCAGCTGCACCAAAGATCCTCGCCGCCTTCTCTGCCTGCCCCTGTTTAGAGGCCAACCCCGCGAATTCCTCCAAACATTCCGCAATTTCCTCCTTCATCCCCATCTCCTGCAACATCGCCATGGTCTCTGTTAGTATAGAGAAGGCGGAAGCGTATTCACCACGGCGGACAGCTAAACGCCCCAAGCCCAAGAGAGGGAAGGGCACCAATCTCTTGTTACCGTGTTCACGAAACAGAGTTAGTGATTCCTCGTAACGAGTACGCGCGGAAACATAATCACCTTTCTTCAAGTCGATGGCTCCCAAGTTGCTCAAGCAGAATGCCGCGCTAGTTCTGTCACCAAGTTCGCGGCACAGGGCCAACGCTTCTGCGAAAAGGCTACCCGCGGCATCATAATCGCCTTTCACGCTTAGAGCTATGATCCCCAAATTGTTCAGAGCCCTAGCGACAGCCATATTGTCATGCAGCTCCCGTGCCAGACTCAGGCTTTCCTCATAGAGGCGAACTGCTGCGTCATAGTTACGTTCAGTATCGGCTACAAGCGCAAGATTCGCAAGGACCCTCGCGACGCCTACCTTATCCCCTAAGTCCCGGAAAATACTCAGGCTTCCCTCGAAAAAGCCGTGGGCTTCGGCCATGTCGCCTTGGTCAAGGGCTAGGACGCCCGCGCCTCGAAGGGCCTTTGCGCGCTCCAAAGTGCGGATTGATTCCGAGCCAGCCAGGGCACTCTTAAGGCTCTCCCGCCCTTCAACAAGATAGCCCTGTTGGTACCAGAAGTAGAATAGCGCTGCACCTAGGCGGAGCTCTCTCTCAACCTCTCCTTTCTCGTGCGTCCACCGAAGTGCGGCACGAAGGTTGTCATGCTCACGTTCCAGCCGAATCAACCACTCTCCCGCGCCTGGTCCCGTCAACTCCGAATCCGCCTTCTCGGCTAAAGTCAAGAAGAACTCGACATGTGTCCGTTGTGCAGCTTCCGATTCCCCGCACGATAACAGACGTTCTAAGGCGAATTCCCGGAGCGTTTCGAGAAATGCAAACCGCGGTTCACCGTTCACCTCTTCCCGGCGGAGCAGGCTGCGATCAACTAGCCTCAACAGCCCATCCGATATGTTCGCACTTGGAGACCCTTGCGGATTACAAACTGCTTCTGCTGCTTCGAATGTGAAGCCGCCAACAAAGACGCCTACACGGCTAAAGAGGATTCTATCTTGTTCCTCTAGCAGGTCATAACTCCAAGCTATTGCATTTCGCAGCGTCTGCTGTCGAACGGGCGCATCTCGGGCGCCAGTCGTCAACAGGCCAAGCCTACTCTCCAATTTCCTAAGCATTGTCTGGGGTGAGAGGATCTTGATTCGAGCCGCCGCCAACTCCAAGGCGAGCGGCAGACCGTCCAATCGCACACAGATTTCTGCCACAGCCCTCGCGTTCTCGTTCGTAATCTCGAAGTCCGGTTTCACAGCATGCGCCCTTTCAACGAACAGCGCGACAGCCCCAACCTCTGATAGCGCTTCAAGCTGCGGCAAACGCTTGAGGTCGGGCACTACAAGCGGTGCCACCGGGAATTGGCGTTCGCCATGAATCCTCAACTCTTCTCGACTTGTAACGAGAAACTTCAGCTTCGCCGATATGGTCAATAAGTCGGCGAGCTGGGAAGCTGCCTCGATGACCTGTTCAAAATTGTCGAGGAGGAGTAGCGTCTCATGCTCTCGCAGAAAATCCTTCAGGCTATCAATAATCGGGCGTCCCCCTTCCTCCTTAACCCCCAAGGTTGCCGCTATTGTTGGCAGAACCAGGCGGGTATCGGTAATGGGCGCTAGTGAAATGAAGAAAACTCCGTCCGGAAAACTGTCAAGGAGGCTTCTTGCGATCTCCAATCCGAGGGCTGTCTTTCCGGTTCCTCCTGGGCCTGTAAGGGTCAGTACCCGGACATCGTCGCGTAGGAGAAGAGGCCATGCAGCCGCTAGCTCCTTCTCACGTCCAATAAGAGGTGTCGCCCTCGCGGGAAGATTGTTACGGGGATGCGCCTCCTTCTTGGCTGGTGCAGGTTTGATTCGAGGAATCAAATCGAGTTCTATGGGTTCTGTTTCGGCAACCGTGATACCATGCATCCACCTTACGCGCATAAACTTCCTTGGCGAACCCTCAACATCCTTCTCGAAAATCTCTAGGTTTCCATCGAACAGGTCAACAACCGCTTGAACCTCTTCCCCTGAATGCATGAACGGGTTGAGGATGACCAGGGTCGTGATGTTCTTGGTTCTGAACTTGTCTAGAAGCTCTGAGAGCCATTTCCTCGTTTGAAGCGCCTTATGCCGCAACAAAACATCGGACAGGAACTGAACGGCAAGCCGACTTGGCTGGAGAGAGTTGATGGTTTCCGTGATCGTGAGGTTCAGTTCGGTTAGGTTTTCAATGCCCTTGCCGGGCAGAGTGTTCTGGGCTGGGGGAACGGGTTTGTCGCTGCAAATCAGACACTTTAGGCGATCTGGTTTGCTGCCGAGAATTGATTCCGCAGAGGACAGACTTCGAGAGATTAGTAGACTCGCAGCGTCAGCTTCAAGGAACCTGCGGATGAGTATTGGGACTTCGTCGCTTGCGGGGGCGCTCAGAACGATGGCTGAACCGGGTAGGAAGCCTCCTTGAAGCACCTCATCCAGTCGAATGTAACCCGTTGAAACCCGTGTGCGAGCAGAACTTGCTGAAACGTCTGTGGAGGCCAAGAGGGATAATGCCAGAGACTCGTACAATATACGATTTTTCATAACACGTTAGAGTCGACGAGACCCTGCGTGTGCGGGTCTACTGGTGCGCGCACACACACGAAGTAAGAGGCTGCTGGCTTGGTTTGCTACTTGAGCTCGACTCTCAGCACTTCAGTCCAGATTTCTCCCTTCTTCTTAGACCCAGGAACAATCAGAGCGTCCCACTTGGGGAAGAACTCGTCCGCGAGTTTCGCTACTTCTGGGTCTTCACGCATGGTCTTCATGGTCTTATCGTATGCTTCACGGTTATCATACTCATCTAGGAACATCCAGTTCTCCTCAGACGATCCTTCTTCAGTGAAGGTGAAGAAGCGAGACCTAGTGTAGTAGAACTTCTCCGAATGAGACCTCTGGTAGTCCATCATTTCACGCCAGAGCTCGAACAGCTTGCTGCTGTTTTCCTTAGGGATACGCCATCTAACGATATTAACCAACAACTAGTTCACCTCCTTGCCAGAATTCTTGGTTCTTTCCATTCTTCTCTGAGAATGCTATACAGATAGGCATCTCTCAGTCCTCCTCGAACGATCGTGATTATCTGTCGGCCGGGTTCAGCGCGTACGCGACTGCTCGGTGGAAACCCATTCTTCTGCCTTCCTCCCAAGCCGCGGCAGAGGCTCCCTGGCCGACTTGTTCCTTCGCGCGTCCCAGATACTTCGCTAGCAGAGCGTCCCAAAACGGTACCGAAACCAATCCGCCTAGCTCTAGCCTGTAAGCAGTGGCTGCACCATCTAGTCGAAGCGCTCTTAGCGCATGCGACATCCCCGCCAATGCCATCGCAATTCCTTGCATCTCGATAGTGGCATCGAGCATTTCACCGAGTTCGACAGCAGCACCTAGAGCATGGGTGTAATGCTGATGTGCAGCCCTACAGTCCTCTTCGATCAAACAGCAGTCGGCGAGGTAATGATGAGCACCCCACTGAGCCCAACGGTCATTTAGACTCATGCCGATGGCAAGCGCCTCATTGGCGAGTGGACGAGCTTTTGCGACCTGGCCCTGACTGACGAGCACTTGGCAAACATCAAGAATAGCTCTGTTAATCAACCGCTTATTCCCGCTCCTTCGATGCAGCTCGAGGCTTTCCTCGAAAAGACGAAGTGCGGCTGCATTGTCGCCCTGCATGAAAGAGGACCAACCCATGTGTCCGAGCGTCAAAGCGACTTCGTTTTGGTCACCCATTTCACGCCATATTATCAGGGCTTTCTCGATGAGCTCCTTCGCGCTAACATGGTCGCCTTGCCATGCTGCCAAAAAACCCGCACCATCGAGAGCTCGCGCGGAGAATTCGTCATGGGCCGAGTAACCATCAAACGAATCAGCCAAACGTCTTCTGCCTTCTGTTAGGTGCGAGTGTTCCCTCCAAAACCAGGATAGAGCCCCCGATAGTTGGAGTTGAGTCTTTGGACCCAAACTTCCTGCCAAATGAAGAGCCGACCTCAAGTTGTCGTGCTCAGTCTCAAGCCTAGAAAGCCATTCAGCAGTGGATTCATGGCGCTCTTTGTAGGCGCGTTCAGCCAAGTCGAGGAAGAAACTGACAAAGTGCCTGCGATTTGCTTCCAGTTCGTCGCTTGCGATGAGGCATTCCGAGGCGAACTCGCGAATAGTCTCCAAGAAGTTAAAGCGTGACTCCCCACTTACCTGCGCCTGCCTCAGTAGGTTCTTTTCCACTAGCGCCGACACACTGTCCAACACCTCCAAGTCGTGATCGATGTTGCATACCGATTCGGCTGCTTCCAACGTAAAGCCGCCAACGAAGAGCGACAGTCGTCTGAACAGTCTCTGTTCTTGAGCATCAAGTAGATCATGGCTCCAGGCGATTGCGTTTCGCAGTGTCTGCTGTCGTGCTGGCAGATCGCGAGCTCCTCTCGTCAATAATCCAAGACGGCTCTCCATTCTTCTTAGCATGGTTTGGGGTGTCATGATTCTGATGCGGGCCGCAGCCAATTCCAGCGCCAAAGGTAAACCATCGAGGCGAACGCAGATCTCTGCCACAGCACGTGCATTATCATGCGTGACGTCGAAATCTGGTTTCACAGCATGTGCCCGTTCCACAAACAACGCCACGGCTGCATTCTCACACAATGCTTCTATGGGCGCGAGTTGCTTGAGGTCGGGTGATGAGAGCGGGGGTACAGGAAACTCACGTTCGCCGCGGATACGAAGAGCTTCTCGACTGGTGACAAGAAGCTTCAGCCTCGCACAAGCCGTCTGTAGATCCGAAAGTTGCGGCACTGCTTCGATGATCTGTTCGAAGTTATCCAGAACAAGCAGCAGCTGCTTCCTATAGAGAAAATTCTTGAGGCTGTCAATTAACGGTCGTCCACCTTCTTCTTTCACGGACAAGGTTGTTGCCAAGGTGGAGAGAAGCAGGTTAGGGTCAGTGATTGAAGCTAGCGCGACGAAAAAGACGCCGTCCGGAAAACTATCAATGAGTTTTCTTGCCACCTCCAATCCAAGTGCGGTCTTTCCAATGCCTCCTGGACCCGAAAGAGTCAGTACGCGTATATCGTCACGTAGCACAAGAGGCCAAGCGTCTGCCAGTTCCTTCTCACGACCGATCAGAGGGGTCGATTGAACTGGAAGATTGTTGTGTGGAGCTGATTTCGCCTCGGGCTGGGCAGGTGCTTTTGGAACAGCTAGGTCGAGCAAGAATTCTGTTTCGGTTACCGTAATGCCATGCATCCACTTGATTCGAAGAAACTTCTGAAGTTGACCTTTCACATCTTTTTCAATTATCTCTAGGTTGCCGTCGAACAGGTCTACAACGGCTTGAACCTCCTCCCCCGCATGCATGTACGGGTTCAGGACGGCTAGGGATGTAATACCCTTGAAGCGCAGCTTCTCCAACAATTCGTTGAGCCATTTGCGTGTCTGAAGTGCCTTGTGCCTAAGCAGGATATCTGATAGAATTTCTACGACAAGACGTTTCGGTTGAACGGAATTTATCGTCTCGGTTATTTGCAAGTTCAATTCTGTAAGGTTGTCAATGCCTTTTCCTTGCAGCATGTTCTTGGAGGGTGGAATCGGTTTCTCGCTACAAACCATGCACTTCAGATTAGTATCGTCAGGCCGGGAAACAGTTTCAGCGCCAGATTGACTTCGACAGACCAGCAGACTTACCTCATTAGAGACCGTGAGGAAGTTTCGTACAAAGATTGGAACTTCGCTGCTGGGAGAGGAACTTAGCAGAATCACAGAGCCAGCAAAGAAGCCTCCCCGAAGCACCTCATCCAGTCTACCATAACCAGTCAGGGCCCTACCTCTAAGAGCCGCTACTGAGCCGCCCTCATGAGTCACGAGTTTCCCAAACCATTAACAAATCACAATCTCGACAGAAGAGATTTTCGGTTCAGGAGGGTGCGATGGTCTCACGATCGATTTTTCAAATTTGAACCGTCGTCGTTCGTCGTTAGGAATTTTGTGTGGGTCTAATTGTGTGCACCACAAGAGGGCAATCGTGGGACCGATCATGAATTCCGAGACGCTTAGAGTTTGAGATATCCACTACTTATATGACGGCGCTCATCGGTCGCCCTTTGTGAGTATTTCTTGACGAATATGCCAGCATGGCAAGGGTCGGGAGGTCTGATGACGGCCCAGGTTTATTTCAAGTCGGATTTCAGTTTTTCAGTCCAGAGTTCTGCTTTGAAGGAGCCTGGAACCCTCAGTGGATCCCACTTGGAATGGTACTGATTCTTCAGTTTCACGACTTCAGGATCCTCTTCTAATTCCTTCGTCATCTTGTCGTATGCTTCACGACCCTCGTACTCGTCAATCCACCCCCATGTCTCTTCAGATGATGAAGCCTCTGCTTCAGCGAACTGAACAATCCGCGTCCGGGTGTAGTGGAATTTCTCTGAGTGGGCCTTCTGGTCGGCAAGGATCTCACGCCAGCACTCAAGATGCTTCTTGCTATTCTCTTTCGGAATCCGCCACCGGGCGATCTCATACAGCAATAGATCTCACCTCCTACGTTTGGATACCACTCCTCGGCGCTCGCTTTCTAGAATCTCGCCCTTTCCGTGAACAATTCACCCTTGAAGGATCCCTCAACAATAAGGCGCCAGAAATCATACTGTTTGTCATGGATTTCCAAGAATGTTTTGTCTTCTTCCAGCGCCTTGTAGAACGCATCGTACGCTTCTCGGTCTGCATACTCTTCTACCCACATCCAATCCTCTTCAGACAACTTATTTTGAACCGAGGAGCAGATCACAGCTGACCGCAGTTGAGGGTATCTCTGTGGATTGGATCTCACGTGCGTTATGAGTGCCCGAAACATTTCTTCAAGTTTCTTACTGTTCGCTGCAGGAACACGCCACCGACCAATGTATATGAGCAACCTCCATCTCCTCCCCCCAGTGAATGTAGTAACCGAAACTGCGTATGTCAGTAGGCGGCCTCATTATGCGCTTGCTAGATTTCACATTTTCCATTCTCATGGATGCACCTGCAATTGTCGGTGGCGTGTGTGCGCACGACTAATACGACACACACGAAAAACCGCAAAAGACTTGAGCAACAGCCGGCGAATACGGATAGTGCCCGGTTGGGATTTGGGCCCGCGAGGCAATTCACTAAGATGCAGGCTAGTTCTCGCACTAGTTCTCGGTGAGGAATCGTTTGCCTGATTCTCTTGCGGTCCCCATTCTCAGGCAGCTGATTCCTGGTGGTATCGATTACGGATCTTCTTTGCTCATTGAATTCGAACCGGACTCGATGTGGTATGAAACTTCGCTGAGCATCGCAGCTCAAGCGGCGCGGGAAGGAATAAAGACCGTTTATCATGTCTATGCGCACCTACCCACCGAGGTGAGGCGTATTTTCAGCCGTTGGGGTTTGGATAGCAGGAAGTTAGAGGATGAAGAGGTCTTCGAACTTGTCGACAGCTACACGGTTCAAACTGGAATCGGCGGACCAGAGAAAGAATACGCCATAACCAAGTCTCTCAAGCTCTCTGAAACAAGCATCTTCTATTCGCAGGCCCTCAAGAGTGGCAAGATCCCTGAGGATTGGAAACGCTGGTTACACGTCGATGACGACGCAACGATTCAGCTGAAATACAATTCTGAGAGTGCAATAATCGAATTCCAACGAACCAGAGGACTCCCTGTGTTGGCAGCGTATGAGGAGATACAGTTGAATCCGATCTTGAAAGGTGTCGCCTCCGCAGCTTTCTACAAAGAGATGGAGTCGCTCTATACCGGAGTACTGGACGTCAAGAGCGAAGAGAAGGAGGGCGTCATCCAGAGCTATTTGAGAGTGAGGGCCTTGAGGGGGAAGAAGTTCGACTCACGATGGCACCAACTGCAGCTTCAGGACAACGGTGAAGTTGCACTTGCCGACTAGTTTTCGTGTATGCCCCCAAAATGAGACTGTTGTTCAGGCCTCGAATTGTGTGTGCGCACCAATAGACCCACACACAAAGAGAACCATAAACACGAACAGAGTCAGCACGTTTCCCTGCAAATCCTATGAGCGACTGCTCGAATTATCCAATGTAATGTCGAGTAGGTATAGTATTGACTGCTGCGTAGTGATTGTGAATCAGAATGGAAAATGATAACTATTCACGATCGCGTAATCTGGTACTAATCGGCTAACTGTCTTGGTGTGCTGTTTGGTTAGACGGGGTACCGTAGTCCGTGCCGTACTTCTCCTATCCCTGATGGCGATAATGTTCCCCGCGTTGAATCCCCCGCAACCGGTCAAGGCCGTTACACCATATCCCCCGCCCGGAAGCAAAGTATGGGCCCTGTCAGAGCACATCAGCAGCAGCGGGTCCGATTATCCTCATGGTGTTGCTGTTGATGGTTCAGGCGTTTACGTGGTCGGAGGTGATGAGAACACTGCTGGCAACCACTATGAGTGGAGGGTTGAGAAGCGGAGCCTAACAACCGGAGTAATCATCTGGGCCGTGTCTGAGCATATCAGCAGCTACAACGACTGGGCTTATGGTGTTGCTGTTGATGGTTCAGGCCTATACGCAGTCGGATTCGATCATAACGGTGCAGGGAACACGTTTGAGTGGCGGGTTGAGAAGCGGAGCCTAACAACCGGAGTAATCATCTGGGCTATGTCGGAGGATATCAGCACCAGTTATGACACCGCTTATGGTGTTGC
>JBAVCK010000079.1:0-4965 GCA_049586635.1 Bathyarchaeia archaeon | reverse complement strand
ACCATGAACAGGAGTGAAGCCACCAACGGTAATTGAGCTAACGTCTCCACCGTTATTTGAAGTGTTATTAATTGTGGCAAGAATTAGAATTAGGACATTTGCAGCATGATTCAGAGAGCAGTTAATGCTTGCCGCACTTGCCCCTGAGGCAGTACACGATGTATCTGCAGCTATTCCAGACGCGTACACTGGAACAATTTGAGGTCCAGTTAATATTTTCTTAACTGTGGGTAGAATCTGATGCTGCATTTCGTGCCAATAGGGAAGCGATTTTGCAAGCCATGCACGTATCGCACCAGTAACATTATTGAACTGATTGAAAGTCAGAGCTTTCGGTAGCGTGGGAAGCTTGGGCGTTATTACCTGTGGAAATTGAATATTAGGTAGACCAGGAGGAGAAGCGAACAGTAACAGTAAAGCTAGAGTTAGAAGTATCAGATTTCTTAGGAACATTTTATGCTTCATGGTTCACCCTGCGCACCCTACACTGGCCAAGTCAAGTCACGCCGTTCCCACGGCTTTACCGCTGACTACAACCAGGCAAATCACGTTTGCAGTATTAACACTTGCGAAATCAAATTCCACCCCGACTTGAGCGTGATCGCGATCAAGACGCGAAGGCGGAACAAAGCGAAATGTCGCTACAGCTATCCAAATTAGGCATCAGTTCAAACTGCCGTTACGCTCTGGAGAAGACTAACGATCTCATGGGGGGTCTCACAGCAAGTGGGATGACCAAATGCTCTGAGCACGGAGACTTCTCCCCCCAAAATATCCTAACCCGTACCGGGTCAGAAGTTGCAGTCCTCGACTGGGAGTTTTTCAGGCACTCTGGTAACCCGCTTTTTGACGTCGGCTTCTTCGCGATCACTCTAGCTTCAAAACCTACTATTAGTGCATTTGTAGCGAATATGTCGGGCTCGGTGCCGTATTCACAAGTTATCGAAAAAATCATCAAAATGTATAGCCGCCGCAAGAGACTGTCTGCCAGAACGACTCTCTTAGGAATCCCATATGTCGTATTGCGATGCATAATTCGCCATTCAATATACGCCGATACAGCCTCCCCAAGAAGGGTCCAGCACTTTCGCAAGTTGCTCGAGATGATAACTCAGGCAGGGAATTCTGATTCTCGTTAAGTGGGGTATAATTCGTCGACGGCACAGTCAAGCAGGGGACTAGAGCAGCAAAAACGGGAAGCAATCGTTGAAACGTAGAGTCACAGATTTTTCTACCATGCACCATATGACTTTGCAAAGTTTAAGAGTTGTCTGAAACATCAATCTTTGTAAAATGTCGTACGTTAACGAGTGGTAGTAGTCGTGAGCATTACCTTCGGTATAATTACGCTGCATAAGACACGCTGGCTTGAAAAGGCATTGGCATCAATTGAAAAATATTGCCCGACAAAGTATCAGATCAAACTACTTATCATAGGGAAACCTCACCAAGAACTCGAACGGATACTTGGGGAATGGAAGGGCAAAGTAGATCCGATCACATCCCCTGTCAACTTGGGCACTCCCGGCGGACGAAATCTGCTGGTTGAAGGCGTCTCTACGAGATTCACCATGACGCCAGACGATGACATTTACCTCACAGAAGGAGCAATAGCGAAAGGCTTGGATGTTCTTGAGAGCGATGATCGTATAGGTGCTGTCGGCATTCCCCAACAGAGCCCGGAAGGTCTTCTGATTGCCACGACCGGGAACAACCTGATAATCAAAAATCATGTGATCTCAATCGTTCCAGCGAAGCTAGACGTCTATCGGAAATTCATAGATGTCAACCATATCGATAATGGAGCAATGTTGACGAAGACTAGCATGCTGAAGGACTTCAGATGGGACAACCGCTTGCCAGGACTGGAAGATTATGATAAATCGTTGCAAATCATTTGCGGAGGCAAATGGAAGCAGGCGCTCGTGCCCGATGCGAGGGTAATACACGACCGATCTTGGTTACGAGACCCACAAGAACAGGCATATGCACGCATAAGGGGGGACGGCTTTGCCCGTCGAAGAGCGTACAGATTGTTCCGCAGGAAGTGGGGCCTTAGATTTGATTTGAAAGAGCATATCTTAATCGAACTTATATCACCAATACTAACAATGCTCCCGTCGCGGCGGCCTAAGAATTTACTGAACGAATTCATTCGACTGAGACGGCCTTCACGTCGGTTTCAAACTATGTGACACATCTTCACTTAACTTCACGCGACGATTTCCTACAGATACTAAGAAGCGAAACAAAAACACAATAAGGTAAATCGCATAAATCAAGACCAATAATCGATTAACTTCTCGATTCTCATCTCAGCTTGCGTCAGCAGAAGCGCCTTGTTCGCGCCGAACGAAACGCTATCCAGTAGCGTAGTCTTCGTTAAGTTGTTCCGGCCGCTCAAGGACTTGGGGTTTAGTGAAGCTGGCCTGATCTCGTTGACTACTTCTCATTAGTCTCTCGATTCTCATTTCTGAACGTTTCATGATCAGAGAGACAGTTCCGATTGCGAAGGCTTGAGATGCGAGGAGCAGTAGCATTCCACCCGCTAGCGCCCACCCACTATGGAACGCTGCGTACCCGGACGAGAACCACCCCCACAGCACCCATGATAGTATTGCCACGCCGGGGATAGCGGCAGAGGCGGCTGCTAACGAGAAGACAAATATGGGATTGTAGATTCTGGCCAACCCAAAAATCGACTTCACGATGTCGACACCGCCGGTCACCGTCGACAGCTTGGATTCACCAATTCTCTCCCTATAGTCAATCGGCACTTCTGTGATTCTTCCGTGCTGAGCCAATTGAGCGAGGATTTCTACCTCCACGCTGAAGCCTTTGGTCCGGAAGAACAATCGCTGGGCGGAAGACGTGTTCAGTAGATACATTCCAGAGCATACATCCGATATCGATGTTCCGAAGAAAAGGTTGAAAATGGCTGAGATGATTCGATTCCCAAATCGGTGAACTCTGCTGACGTTCTCCCAGCTTCTTGCGCCAACTATCTGATCGTAACCCCGTGCGTGATCAAGGAACTTTTGAATGTCCGCAGTTGCGTAAGTGAAATCTCCATCCATAATCAGTATGTACGGGGTCGAAACGCGCTCGATCGCCGTTATAAGCGCGCCTGTCTTTCCCCGACCGTGTTGCTCAATAACCGTGACCCCCTTATTGCGGGCTACTTCTGCGGTGAGGTCGGTAGAGTAACCGTCAATGACTAGGATTCTCTGAAACCCGTTCTTCGAAAGCTCGTCGATGACGGCTGCGACGCCCTCCTCCTCGTTGAGCACAGGCAGAACGATGGTAACATCGTTCCTCGAAATCCCAGTCACAATTGTGCCCTCTGTGCTCTTAGGCTGTGTCGCCTGTTGCATTTGAGCTTGAGCATCTTTCATAGGGCAATCAAAATAAAAAGCCAATTATCGTGAATATACGGGGTTTGGTCCATCTGAATAGAAATTAGAGCAGAATGTTCTACTAATGAGTTCTAGTTGCCCCCCGCCGCCAGTTTCTTTTCGTTCGAAGAGATTATCGTGTTCCGCGCAAGCAAGCTTCCTAGACCTAGCCGAGACGCGGTTTCGAGGAGCGATTGTTGAGTGCCGGGGGACAAGATGAGATAGGCGCGGCCATTGTTCTCGTGCAACACCGTATTCTATTCGCTTAGGCCTGGTTTCATTTTTTCCCGCAACAACGAATGCACCAAAGCTCTGGGGCTTGACGGATTGAAGTCGATCCCGCTTGGGCTAAGGCCAAGCCCATCATTATGGGGAGCAGTATGTGCTGCTGCTGTGAAATCCTTGCAGGCCTACGCTAAACATCAGATTAACTTAAGTTAACTTAACTCAGGCGGGGTTTGCATTAATGTTCAGTCGGGAAGAGTGAGTTAAGCAAATATCTTAATCAGGTTAAGTAAATCTCTTAAAAACCGTTCACCGGCAACCAATTCAACAAACATTTGCTTAACCTGACCAAGTCAACCTAATCCCAGATTTACTTAAAACCGCTCAATCACCAAGAAAATTAGTCAAATAACTCAACCGCCGCCCCCCGCGGCGCCGAGTAAGGATTAGAGGATTATAGATCCTTTGCGCGCGAGAAAAGATGACGCCCCCCAGTTCTCATTTTTTCTTAAATCGGTTACATCTGTCGTCGATCGGTTGGTGTGTAGGTCTGTCGTGATTGGTGAATTCGCCAATAGGTCTGGTAGACCGGTGCCAGGGGTCCCAAATTAGGGACAAACTCAACCGCTCAACACTTAGAAGGGACGCTCGTGTCACGTTCAGATAGGTTGTACGATTGCCCTAAGTACAACTGTCTTGGCTGGTAGTTCCATGTTCTGTGAGCGAAGGTCATCGGCGTTCTTGAATGTTCTCACCTGCTTCACGGTCTATGAGTTGGTAGCGCAGGTGCATGTGTTCTTTGCGCCCATGCTTGCTGTTCGCTGGCTGGGTGACCACATGTCTTTTATCTATAGTCATCATTGTACTATGTATGGCACATCAACGTACCTACATGCTTCTAGCCCTCATTCTCGCATCCCCGCTCACAGCTCTGCTTCCGTTCACAGGCTTCACGAGCCCAGCTAATTCCAGCGCGCCCGTAACATCAGAAGCAACGGTCACCTACACGTCCACATCCATGAGTACCCATTTTAGGTCTACGACCGGGCCCACGGTTGTGCAAGAGCCGGTGAACTTCTCTTCAAGGGTTATCGGGTTCATAGCTCCGAAAGGAAAGTGCGCCGAATTCTCCTTACCGGTCACGGTCACTTCGAACACAACATTGAACGTCGAAATGAGTTCGAATTCCCCCGCCAACTTCTACCTCCTGCCCACGTACCCCCCCCAAGCATCCTCCAACACTTGCAGTATTCCGGGCGATGCAATCTTGACGGCGCTCAACTTCACTCAGTTTCTACTGCATTGGACTGCGCAGGCGGATGGCACATTCTACTTCATCTTCACC
>JBAVCK010000078.1:0-15886 GCA_049586635.1 Bathyarchaeia archaeon | reverse complement strand
GGGCGTCCAATAGTACGGGCAACCAAATGTGAACTGGGTTATTTGTACCGGTAAATTGGGACCAAAATTCCCTCCCCCGCAACATTCTACTGGTAAGTGGATAAGCGAGGTCTTCAAGGAAATCGTCAGCGAGAGTACGACAGGTTAGAAAAGTGACGCAATCAAAAGTGACTCAAGCAAAGTTTCTGTTTGAGGACGGTTAGCGATGCAGCATTCTGTTCACGGGGCGGTGACAGCGAAGGTTTCGGCCTCCGTGGCCAACCTCGGCCCTGCTTTCGACGTCCATTCCATCTCGCTGCAGAAGCCTACGATAGAGGTTACGTTGTCGGAGTCCAATTCGGGGCTAGGGTTAGTCCGCGTTACAGGTCCATATGCCAGGATTGTAACCACGGATCCGGCATTGCACGCGGGGGCAAGAGCCCTGAAAGTCCTCAACCAGCAGCTTGGGATATCAGAGGCATATGTGCTTGAAGTCAATGTCGAGATTCCGCCCCGCAAGGGCTTGGGCCTCTCAGGGGCTGAAGCGGTGGGCGCAGTCCTTTGTGCAAATCGCCTTTTCAATCTCGGACTGGATATGCAGGCTGTGGTCCATCTGGCCGCGGCTGCGGAGCCATCACATCACATGGACAATGTCGCTGCTTCAGCTCTCGGAGGATTCAACATCATATCCCGGAATCCACTGACCAAAGAACCCCAGATAATGACGCTTCGCCCGCCATCGGACTTGGGGGTTGCAGTGGTTGTGCCCAACATAGTGAAGGCGTCTACTGAAGCAGCAAGGCAAGTGTTGCCTGAGTCAGTCTCAAGAGAACAGTATGTGAGAAACATGGGTTATGTAGCAAGAATCTCCGCAGCCTTCGCCAAATCTGATATCAGAACAATCATACAGACACTCCCATGGGACGGCTTTGTCGAACCAACTCGCGCCGAGGCCGGGTCCTACGGAAGAGGAGTGGACTCAAAGTTCCTGCGTGAAGAGAAAGAGATACTGCTGAAAGATTTCCATATCGCGGAAACGATCAGTGGAGCGGGGCCGTCGCGCGCGCTCTGGTATAGTCTATCTGAGAACAACAAGTCACTCAGAAAGAGAAAGGGTAGCCTTATCGATGGCGCGATCGAGCAAGTTTCCACACGGCTACAGTCGCTCGGACACAATGTTGAAGAGGTATTCATAACGAAGCCTTCAGTCAAAGGCGCAATTCTGAAATCGACAGCGAAGTCGCGCACATGAAGCATCGCCTTCAATGCATCGGCTGCTCAAGGATATTCAACCCCGCCCAAATCCCAATCTATGCATGCCCAGCATGCGGAGACCTGCTCCACATCGTCTATAATTACGACTCATTGGGGAGAAAATTCCGTGAATCCCTACACTCTCCGGGCCCCCTCTCAGTCTGGCGGTACCACAGAATTCTTCCGGTCAGCTTGGCAAATGCAATCAGTATCGCCGAAGGCGGAACAGGATTATCAAAATCTGAACGATTGGCCAGAAGCTTACGCATGTCCGAAGTCTACTTCAAAAACGATGGCCAAAACCCAACGGGCTCATTCAAAGACAGGGGAATGACTGTTGCGATAAGTAGGGCTGTCGAGATAGGGACCGATACTGTTCTCTGCGCTTCAACAGGTAACACGTCGGCATCCATGGCTGCTTACGCTGCTAAAGCTGGTCTGAAGGCGATCGTGCTCATTCCAAAGGGTAAGATCGCAATGGGCAAACTTCTCCAAGCGATGGTTCATGGTTCGAAGATATGCCAGGTTGAAGGGAATTTCGACAAGGCGCTTGAACGAGCAAGGAAAATGACTTCAGGCCGCAGAGGGCTCTACTTGGTGAACTCCATAAACCCCTACCGGCTCGAAGGGCAAAAGACACTGGCCTTTGAGGTTTGGGAGCAACTGGGACGAAGGATACCGGATGTCGTTATCGTGCCCGTGGGGAACGCTGGGAACATCAGTGCCATCTGGAAGGGTTTCCATGAGCTAAGACGCACAAGATTAACGGCACGGGTCCCACGAATGATAGGGGTGCAAGCATCCGGTGCGGCACCGTTAGCAGACGCTTACGCCAAGAATCGACAGAAGGTTATTCCTTGGCCCAATCCCGAGACCATCGCGAGCGCAATAAGAATTGGGGCTCCCGCAAGCTGGAAGAAAGCTCTCAGAGCGGTTAGAGAATCCCGAGGAGCTATAATCAAAGCCTCAGACGAAGAAATAACTGCCGCACAACGTTTACTCGCTAACCACGAAGGAATCTTTGCGGAACCCGCAAGCGCAGCGTCCGTCGCTGGCCTCTTGAAAGCCAAGAAAGCTCGCTTATTGACGCCTCGGGAGACAGTGGTCTGTGTAATCACGGGCCATGGCTTGAAAGACCAGAAGGCGGCCGCAGCTTTCGCTGGCCTCTGATTGGCTCAAGCGTTCGGTATCGTCACTATTCGGATTACGTTTTCGCGGTTCGCCTCGAGAATTTCAAATCCACGGTTGATATCCTCAAGCGCTACAGTGTGGGTTACTGACCTGGAGAGGTCTATTCTTTCGGTTCTTACAAGCTTGATTAGTTGCACGAGTTCCGTTCTAAGGTGGTCGTCAACTCCTACAAGCTCCATCTCCTTCCCGATCAGGGTGCGGTAGGGGGAGAGTTGCATCGATTTCGCCCCTATGCCAATCAATACCATTCTGCCGCCCATGCCCACTGACGAAATTACTTGTTCGATTGTTTTGGTATGTCCCACGAAATCCAACACGACATCCCCAAATCGCCCGTCCGTGATTCTTCTGATGGTTTCTACGACATTTTGATTGCCGGCGTTTACCGTCTGCTTCGCCCCAAAACTCCTTGCCAGTTTCAACTTCCAATCATGAATGTCTACGGCGATAATCAATCCAGCCTTGAAGACCTTACCGGCAAGTTGAACTGCATGCAAGCCAAGGCCGCCAACCCCGAATACTACCACCGTATCTCCAGGTGCCACTCTTCCCCGCCTAAGGGCATGGTAGGCGGTTGGGACGGCGCAACCCATTATCGCAGCTTGCTCGAACGGCAGCCCTCCTGGGAGTTTCAAAATGCTTCTCGCCGGAACCTTCACGTATTCAGCGAAACCGCCATCAATGTCCTTCCCAATCATTCGGTAGCGTACGCAGTAATTCTCACGCCCAGTTTTGCAGTAAACGCATCTACCGCAACTGGCAACGTAATGGACCAGAACTCTGTCGCAGACTCTTAGTCCCTTTACTTTCGTTCCCGTTCTCGCTATGACGCCGGCAATCTCATGGCCGAGAGTTATCGGGAGCTTCCCTACGGGAGCAATTCCGTTTCGGTAGTTAATGTCAGAGTGGCAGATCCCACTTGCCCTAACGTCAACGAGAACTTCATCATCGCCAATCGTAGGCACTCTTACACGGTCGACGCTAAGCTTTCCGCCTATCTTGTGCAGCCTAGCGGCAACCATCCACTCAGTCATTGTAGGCTAGGGTTGCACCATTCGGTTTATTGCTTATTCGGCTATGCCTTTGAGTTTGGGGCCTATTGACTTGGGTGTGCCGGAGAAGATTCGGGCGATAGAGGAGGAGATGAAGAGAACCCAAGTTCACAAGCACACTGAACACCATATTGGCCTGCTCAAAGCGAAGCTCGCGAAACTCAGAGCCGAACAAGAACATGCACAGGGATCCAAGCAGGGCGGGGCGGGCTTCGAGCTAAAGAAAGGCGGCGATTGCACCGTCGTCCTCATTGGCCTACCAAGCGTAGGAAAATCTACCATCCTAAACAGGCTCACAAACGCCAGGTCAAAGGTCGGCCCATACGCCTTCACAACCCTGACCGTCGTCCCCGGCTTAATGGAGTACCAAGGCGCTAGGATACAAATTCTCGATTTGCCCGGGATCATCTCGGGTGCAGCGACTGGGTCGGGTAGGGGCAAGAGAGTCCTGTCCGTTGCAAAGAACGCCGACTTAATCCTGTTAGTCTTGGACGTGTTCCAACCCGACCAAATCAGCGTCTTGAGGAAAGAGCTCTATGAAATGGGAATCCGGCTCAACACTAGGCCACCAAACGTGACCATCAACCGTGCCTCTCAGGGGGGACTCGGCATAACAACGGCCTGCAACCTAACCCACATAACCGAGTCAACTGCCCGCGCAATCCTGAACATATACAAAATCAACCACGGTAACGTCATTATCAGAGAAGACGTCACCGACGACGAACTCATCGACGTAGTGGCAGGAAATCGCCGTTATGTTCCTTCAGTTAGCGTTTTGAACAAAATCGACTTGGTCAGCTCAAAATACGTGGCTGAGGCCAAGAAGCGGATAGGTGACGATCTCATCCCTATTTCCGCCGACCGAAACGTGAACCTAGATGAGGTGAAGAAAGTTATCTATGAACAGTTGAGGTTAATCAAAGTCTACTTGAAACCGCGGAACGGTTCTCCTGATTTCGAGGAACCGCTCATAGTGACGGCTGGTTCAACCGTTTCCGACGTCTGCGAAAAAATCCACAAGAAACTCGGCGAAGCAAAGTACGCTCTGGTTTCAGGAACTAGTGTCAGGTTCAGCCCACAACGCGTCGGAATGGATCATATCGTTCATGATCGTGATATCGTCACGATTATGAAGTAAAGAAGGAAAGGCCGCGCGGCCAAATTCCGCGAGGCTAGAACGGCAGAACTGCTACCGCGAATGGGTAAATTCCAGATGGCAAGATTCCGTAGCCGGTTCTTGGTGAGAAGGCGTAGTAGGGAAAGTTGTATGCGTTGCCAGGGTAGGCGGTAGCGGGTCCGAAGAATTGCCAAAAGTAATACGGTTGGGGACCTTGCGCGTATCCAACACATCCACATTGACACATCATGCAACGCCGAACAGCGTGTGTTACGCGTCCACAACTTAAGCGTAATCAAGATGAGGCAGAGGCATGTCAGTCAGCATGCAGAATATGCCTCCCCCTTGACCCTGTGCTTGCATGCAACATGCAAACCCGTGAATCTGTACTATTGATTGTTGAATCGCGTAATCACTCGCCCGGCCAATCATCCGAGTAGTAACCGCCTAATCACGAACGCGTTAAAGTAACCTGTTTTCCACACAAAATTAAACCACCCCCCATCAGGGGTGGGACCACCCGATGAAGGGTGGGACCATTTGGTACCACTACACTTGCAGACACAACCAGAAAACCGCAAAATCAGCGCCGATTGACCCCAAGAAGGGACCCGCCCCCCTGGGGGTACCTCCAAGCGTGCACGCAACCCAGAGTCATAGGCAAGTCCCCGCCTACAATTACTCGTTCGGACTACTCAAGCCTAGCATCTGTCGAGCTGGCACTGAATTGCTACCAGTAATCCACAAGCAGCTTCTTCACTATGATCGTGGGCAAGAGGACGACGCCGATCACGGAAAGGATGACGGCGGTCGCGTAGCCATTGGCGCTACCGTGTTCTGCGGCGAATTTTCCAACAACCAAACCCAAAGTAAGTGATGCAGCTCATGCCGAAGAGGATGCAGCGACAGCGATCAGGTAGCGGATCGACCGTCTCAACCATGTACCAGCTCCACTACACATGCGCTCTCCGAATGGTTTAATGAATTCTCTCAATTAATTAGAATTGAACCACTCATGAAAGTCACAACGATAAAGCAGACGAAATTCATACCCGCCAATCCAGCTGAAGTCTATAACGCGTTCATGAACGCGAAGATGCATGCAGCGTTTACTGGTTCCAAGGCAACATGCAGCGCTAAGGTCGGTGGAAAGTTCACTGCATGGGACGGGTACATCACTGGGCAGAATCTAGAATTGAAGAGGGGGAAACTGATAATTCAACTCTGGAAAACCACGGAATGGCCAAAAGGCTATTCACCTTCAATCCTCAATCTATCGTTCAAGCAGAAGAAGGGTGGGACGCAGGTGACGATGGTGCAATCAAACGTACCAGCCAGCCAAGCCAGAAACTACCGGCAAGGCTGGGTCGACGCGTACTGGGATCCCTTAAGGCGATACTTCCAGAAGAGAAAGCCACGCTAGAGAGGTATTGCGATATGACTGACTCTCCCTCCGGACGGCAACTCGTTGAGAAAACTTTCGTCTATATGGCTACGCTGAGCAAAGAGTGCAGAAAGGCCCTTACCGATAAATTCGAAAAGGAACACAAAGGAATGCCATTCGATTCAATCGAACCGACCATGCGTAAAGAGATTGAATCCTGGTTTGCCGAACGGGACAAAAACATAACCATCCGGCATGAAAGCAGTAACCGTGGTCGGCCAGGCGAAATATCAATGTCTTACTTATGCGAAAACAAGGATGCTCACTTCAAATTCTACGTGGACGGTCAATTCACCCTTGCCGGAACAGGGGCGAATGCGCCTACCTACCTGAAGAGCATAAATGTCAATGTCGACAAACGGGACTTCACAAAGTGAACCCGGCAGGAAATATATGCCCTAGAACGGGCCAGGAGCGCGTCCAATTTGGACTTATTTTTCGGGCGCTTTATAACCTATGCCGCCATACTGGTGAGGAGTTGAACAATCATAATCGAGCTAAGGAACCTGCCAAAAACGCGAGGGCTAGATAGGGACCTAGTCTACTTACTACAACTCGCAAGGAAGCACAACCTCACAACGCCCGTCCTGTACTCAGCCATGGTCTCCGCACGCGAACGCGGAAAAGCCCGGTGTGGAAAGTTCTACATTGAGCTGCGAAACCGGGAGGAAGCATCTTCAACATACATGTTCTCTGTTGATGGCAAGCCACTAGCGCAAGCAAAGATTCCAAATGACTCAATCAGCAAGCTGAAACGGCTGCCTGAGGAACTATCCAGCTTTGATCAGGAAAACCACGATGAATCGCAGCGGCTCAACTCGCGGGGGGAGAGGCAAATCAGTGGCCTAAAATTCGGAACACGAGGAGTTTCCTTCAAAGCTCAAGTTGTCAAGAAATCGGAGGTTAGAGCCGTGACCTCAAAAGACGGAAACCCACTCCTAGTGTGCTCCGTCACACTCTCTGACGGCACTGGGGAAATTCCCATTGCCGTATGGAACAACCAGATTCCTACAATTTCGGAGGGAGATTTGGTCGAAGTCCAAGATGCGAGGGTTGGCAGTTTTAGGGGTGAGAAACAGCTTTCCCTGAACAGAAAGACTGGTGCTCTCAGGGTTCTTCAGAGCGCGGCTAAACCGCCTACGACGTAGATTTCTAATTAGCGTTTTTTTCAATAATCCTCCTCTCTGAAGGGCGGTAGCTCTGACTCCTCTCGAGGAACTGACTCAGTTAGCCAGTGAGAAAAGCAGGCGAATCTTTGTTGCTGAGTCTCATATTGACCTGCGTGAGAATCAAGGAAGGAACTGCGTCTACGTTCTCCAACTACCCGCAAGCGCGCCAGGAGCGGCAGGCGGCCGGATTGGGGGAATCGGTGAGAGGAGAGTAGAGAAGATTTACTGCTTTCGTCAAGAAGGCGGTAGGTGGATTAAGGTTTACGAAACTGACGATCCAGTGAAGTTGGAGAGGTTTGAATTGCCATACCATGCAGCTGGCTTAAGCGTCGTACTGCCCGACGGTTCAGAGAAGGTTGTTTCAGGGGTAGTCGACGAAGAGTTCATTCGGACGTATAACGAGACGTTCTAACGCAGTGGCTCAACTACTGACGTGTCACGGCTTTGATGAGAGGCATCAAGACCTCCACGTCTTTTTTCGTTGCGAGTTGAACCCTGAGAAGGCGGCTCATCCCCCCAAGCTGTGCCCTGTCAACCCAGGCCCTCAGGGCCTCAGGAACCGACGCATCAGATTTGATAGCCGCCACAGATTTCTCCGGTATAAAGAGGAATAGTTCAAGCTTCTCGCCGAAGAAGGCTCGCACCCGAGGAGTTTCCCTGACGTTGTAGCTCGGCGCCTCGGTCTCTTTGAGCGGTTCGTATTCCACGCTTTCAGAAACGTTTTGATCCGATTTCATTTGCTCCCTCAGGTATGCGAATGCTTCTTGGCAAGCCGGCGAGCCCTTGCCTGAAAGTTCTTCAACCGACACGATCCTATCCCTCTTCTCGGGCAATGCGAGATGTACGAAAGCCATATAGCGATTGCTTCAATTTGGGGAAAGAAGTATACAGGAGTAGGGTTGGCATGCCGCATCGACTGGGTAAACCGGGTTACAGAATTCGCAAGCGACAGAAAAGAAAGCAACGTTTCAGAAAACGAGTGAAGTCGAGCCGAAAACCAAGCCGAACTAGTCAAACTCGATAATCGGCCAGAATTTCCAAATCTTCTCTGCAGCCGCGAAGGCTGGTAAGGTTACTAAAACTTGTTCAGGAAGCGGTGGCAGGCACAGATATATTCCATTTTTCCATCTGGATACAGCCACCTGTAGTGGACTTTGCCTTTTTCATCGGTGAATGTTTCGCATACGTTGTCACTGTAGGCACTGGCATGCGAGAACCTCCACTTTCCCTTTTCCGGATCATTCTCGGTTGACATAGCCCCTCACAGAAATGTTTTGGAGAACAGTATGATTCCTTGTAAGTCTTCGCTTAGTGGTCCAAATGCCTTAGGGTTAGTGCGCAAACCTAAATACGATCTGAGGGCGAGCACGCGCCCTCGTAGGATGGTAATCAAATAGGCGAGGTCAAATTGGTTCAAGAAACCGCAAAGGAACAGGAGATTTTCACTGTAAACGCATTCAGCGTCCAAGTCGAAGACTTAGCGAAAGAGGGCGCTGAAAAGGTAAGAGTAAGGTACCTGATCGACGAACGACATGGGTCGCATCGTTTCGCCGTCCGGTTGTATACAGTAGAGAAGGGCGGTCACACACCGCTAGATGAACATGCATACGAACACCAAGTTTACGTCCTAAGTGGTAGAGGGATGCTCAAGCAATCGAAAGAGGCTGGGCCGCTGAAGCCATTGCGGGCGGGTGATACGGTTTTCATTCCGTCAAAAGCGGTTCACCAATTTAGCAATGAATGGGACGAACCATTCGTCTTCCTCTGTGTAAAAGGCAACCCAACCCTATACGAATCCAATGATGGGAAGAGTGCTCCAGCTGGTTCGGACCGAAACTACTGCTAAAGCAGACTAGCTTCCCGTTGACAACATATGGTATAGTATTTGGTTGAATTCCTCAAGCCTTCGAACATTGACGTACTCGTCGGCTATGTGGGCGGTTTCACCAGGCCCGAGAATCACGGTCTTTATGCCTGCCATTTGATCGAAATAGATGGAGTCGGTTCTACCTGATTCAACTCGGAATCTTGGCGAATATCCCACCGCCCTCGTGACGCTCTCCTTAGCCAATGTAACCGTTGGGTGTTTACGGTCGATAAGGTACGATCGCTGGGGCTTGTTGTACTCGACCTTGAACTGGATGCCTCGCAACTCGGATAGTGTCTTATCGACTTGTGCCTTAACCGTGTCCCAGTCCTCGTTCGGAAGAACGCGCCGTTCACAAGTTATGTCGCAGTCTCCCGGAACGATGTTTATCGCGACCCCGCCTTTGATCATGCTCACGTTTAGTTCCGTATAGGCCTCATGTTCATCCAGAATCATTCTGGCGGGCGGCAACTTTCGCAAGGCTTCAATTACCTTCATCATATCGTAGATTGCGTTTCGTCCCTGTCTCGGGTCGGAGGAGTGGGCTTCCTTCCCTAAGGTTGTGACCTTGAAACCTACTCGCCCACCACACCCCAAAGAGACCATGAAAATGCCGTTATCGACAGTTCCCTCAACGTTGACTCCGAAAGTTGATTCCAAGTGGTTGTGGGTTAGAAAGTAGGGAGTGCCTAGCCAAGTCTCGCCATCTAGAATGGTGTTGTTATCTTCGTAATTGGAGAACAATAATTCGAGTTTGCGGAACCGGCAGTCTTCGATTTTCCCAAGTACGTAGAGGATTGAGGCGACACTAGCTTTGTCATCTGAAGTTCCAAGGCCATAGAGCCGGTCACCCTCCAAGGAAGCATGGAGTGGGTCTTTCACCCATCTGGGGTTGGGTGGAACCGTATCGAAGTGGCTGTTAACGAGGAAAGTAGCTTCGCCGTGATCAAATGTCTTTTCCGCGTAGACGTTGTTCAACTTATCGACACTGGCTTTGAACCCAAGCCTGTCTAGCTCGCCGGAGAGGAATTCAGAGCATGCCCTCATCCCAGATTCTTCATATGTGGGAAACTCTGTGAGCCTTTGAAGAATCTCGACGGAAGATGGGGAACCAGCGAAAGAGGGCAAGGTTGACCTGCAGTCTTAATTTGACTCAGAGAATCTGCAGCGGCTCAATTTTGAGGATGATTCGTTTCTCATTTGGGGATGTCTTTTGATATTTGTTCGCGCCCGTGTACTTCTTTGCTAACTTGTCGATGTGCGTATCTGCGCCTTGCTCGGTTTGGCTTACCAGGCGACCATGTATAATTATTCTGTCGTATGGGTTGTTCGAGTCTGCGATGGCTATTGAAACTCTTGGATCTCTGGCCAAGTTCTTTTGCTTTACGCGTCCGATTGCTGTGTTCATCAGAATCGTATCGCCTTCATGGTCGACCCACATCGGTGTAACATGGGGTGATCCATCTGGCAGGAGAGTTGCGAGAAAAGCAAAATTCTTTCCGTCGATGAACCTGACGACCTTTTCAGTCAGTTTGGTTGCCAATTCAACCACGCACATCAGGGAATAGGTCTAGGCAGAGTTGAAGTTGTTTGCATTGGAGAGTAACTGTTTGTCGTGGTGTCGCGCGGCCTCGGAATCGGCTACATCATGCCTGGTGGCATTCCGCCAGGCATACCACCCGGCATTCCTCCGCCCGGCGGTCCGCTTTCCTTCGTGCCTTTCGAAGAGACGACGTCGTCTATTCGTAGGAGCATGCTGGCAGCTTCTGTTGCGGACTTGATGACTTGTAATTTCACCCTGAGCGGTTCAATCACATTGTCCGCTAGCATGTCGGCGATTTTTCCAGTCTTTACTTGGACGCCGTACCATTTGTTTCCAGCTTCAGCATGTTTCGACCTGAGTTCAACCATTATGTCGATTGGGTCGAGCCCCGCGTTTTCGGCTATTGTAAGCGGAATCGCCTCTAGCGCTTCAGCGTAGGCTTCGATGGCGAGTTGTTCGCGGCCTCCTACTTTCACGGCGAATTCTCGTAGCTGTTTTGCTGTTTCAGCTTCAGGTGCGCCTCCGCCTGCGACTATCTTGTGGTCCTCCACTACGTTTCTGACCACACAGAGGGCATCGTGGAAGGAGCGTTCAGCTTCGTCGACGACATGTTCCGAGCCGCCTCTGATAACGACGGTTACCGCACGTGGGTCTTTGCAGTCGCGAACGTATACGAGTTTATCGTCTCCAATCTTGACTTCTTCTACAAGTTTCGCTTCACCAAGGGTGTCTGAAGCGATGTCCTTGGTGCTGGCAAGTATTGTTCCGCCGGTAGCTTTTGCCAGTTTCTCCATGTCGTTGCTGCTAATGTTCTTCACAGCCATGATGTTCTTCTTGGCAAGGAAATGGAGGGCTAAGTCATCGATGCCTTTTTCACAGAATATTACGTTGGCACCGCTTCCGCTGACCTTATCCGTCATGCCCCTGAGCATATTCTCTTCCTCGTCGAGGAAGCGTTTCATCTGGTCGGGTGAGTTGATGTTGATTTTGGCATCAAACTCAGTCTTCTCAATCTCAAGCTTCGCGTTGAGAAGTGCTATCTTTGCGTTCTTCACTTGCTTTGGCATCTGTGGATGAGAGACTTCTTTGTCAACAACGATGCCCCTGATGAGTTCGCTCTGCTCCAAGCTCTCCCCTTTCTTCTTCAAGACCTTGATCCTGTCTATGTCGGCAGTGGTCTTGCCGTCCCGCTCTTCGATGATTTGACTTACGGCCTTAGTGGCCAATGATGCTAAATGTTCGCTTGTGCCGACAGTTGCTTTGGTGCTTATCGAGGTCATTGCTACGAGCTTGAGCGTGTTCTCGTCGCTGGGTTGAATATCGATGGAAAGGCTCTGGAGAATTTCTAGCGCCTTCTCTGAGGCTTTCTTGTAACCTTCGACGATGACTGTTGGATGGACTTCTTGGTCAAGGAGCTTCTCAGCTTTCGTCAACAGTTCTCCGGCGAGAACAACGGCAGTCGTTGTACCGTCGCCAACCTCGTTATCTTGACTTTTCGCGACTTCAACAAGCATCTTGGCGGCGGGGTGTTGAATGTCAAGCTCCTTCATGATCGTAGCCCCGTCGTTTGTAATCACGACGTCACCCATGCCTGATACTAGCATCTTATCCATGCCTTGTGGGCCGAGGGTCGTGCGGATTGTTTCAGTGACGATCTTTGCCGCTAAAATGTTGTTCCGTTGAGCGTCCCGACCGCGGCTTCGGGTTGCTCCCTCCTTCAGAATGAGAACGGGAACCGTAGCTTCAGACAATCTTGCAAACTCCGCCACTGCATCCGTCTCGCTATAAATAAATCTGTGTACACAATCAAAAGTCGAATTCTTGCTGCCGTGCAAATCGCCGGAAAGACTTTAACTCTCCTGAGGACTTTGCAGGGCGATTTTAGAATCCGCTGAGGTGTACTGCGATGGCTAGCAATGATGAAGCGGAACAAACAAACCGCCGGGGCCCCCCCGTGAAGGGGTTAGTTGCTCTGGTCATCGTCGTCTTTCTCGTGATAGTGTCTGCTTGGGCCTTGGTGACAGTGGGCCCCACATCCCAGTTTCCACCCTTAGAATTCGTTACATTACCAACTTCTCCTCTATCCAGCAGTGGGCAGGGTGTCATGTTCGCCTCCGTGAGTGCGATCACCGAGAAAGGGGTGGCAGTGGGGGTGAAAGGATACCTTGAGACAATATCAGGGCAACCCGTGGCGGGAGCGAAGGTTTACGCACACTACTACCTGGATGGCGACTACCGAACCCAGGCCGTGTCAACTAGCGACAACGGATACTTCGAAATTCATTTCCCCATGAATTGGACCGGATGGCTGCCGGTTACCCTAACATACTTCGGTGGCGACCAATACCAAGGAATAACAGTCGTCTATAGCCTCTCCGGGGAAAACCTCTGAGCCCCTCCTAAGCTAACGGTCAAAGAATTGCAAGACCGCCGGGTTGCTTTCAAGTCGCTTAGGCGCCTTAACTCAGGAGTCGTTTCATGTGAGCTCTGCCCAAGGCTACGTAGATATTGCAGGTTAGTTGCCAAGAAAAAACGCAGACAGTACGTAGACTGGGATTATTGGGGTAAACCGCTGCCGGGTTTCGGGGACGTGCATGCCAGGCTTCTGATCCTCGGCCTAGCTCCAGCTGCGCATGGCGGGAACCGGACAGGGCGCATGTTCACGGGAGATGGTTCGGCCCAATTTCTAATGGCCGCATTGCACCGGCACGGCTTTTCTAACCAGCCGACGTCGAACAGACGGGGCGACGGCCTCAAGCTACTGGACGCATACATGACGGCGATTGTTAGGTGCGCTCCACCAAAGAATAAACCAACCCACTTGGAGATTCGCACGTGTGAGCGTTACTGGACACAGGAGTTACGGCTACTCACCAACGTCAAAGTCATTTTAGCTCTCGGACGAGTCGCCTTCGACACGTACGTAAGGTTCCTTAGAGAGCAGGGGCTCACGGTTAAGGGGTTGCAGTTTCATCATGCCGCCTTCTACCAGCTTCCGGAGCCATATCCAGCTCTTGCGGCGTCTTACCACCCGAGCCGGCAGAACACTCAAACCGGGAAACTAACCGAGGCTATGATTGACGCAGTTTTTCTCAGGATTCGTCGTTTCCTAGACTCGCAGCCGTTACGCACTGTATGAATCACAACACTACTTTTTCTTGAAGCTACAGCGTACAAAAATGTGCGTTGAACCAACTAGCAGTAATATCATCACAGAATTTCCCGCCATCGATTCAGAACCTCCAACATGGCGGCACATTCACGCTCTTCGAAGAACCTCGTGACTTCTTTGTTCCGCACCATCTCCCGTTGAAGGTCCTTGGCGATTTTCGCCTCATACGTCGAGAGAACGACGCAGTCAGCGAACCCGGAAGCCACAGCCAATGCGGATACGAGATTTTTTGTGGGCGCTCTTGGATGCCCTGCGTAGAGCTCAATGAAGTAAGGCTTCGATATTCGCCTTCGAAAACAGTTCGCGATTATGTCGAGCCAATAGACAATCGAGTAGTCCATGTAGAGCGGTGTGGAAAGGAAGTCGACATATTCCGATATTTTCTCTAGGTCCAAGCCGAATCTTTCTTTTCCATAGCATGGGTCGGGTTCCAAAGTTAGGCCCAGACTGCATGTGATGCTCTCCCGCACGGTGCGAATGAAAGACTCGATTTGACTAGATCGCCATTCTATGAAATCCATCTCACTTTCTCTACTCAGGTCTGTGCAATTGGGGCAATCACAGTAGTTTTCCCGTGGGAAGCACACACTATCCAGACGAATTCCATCAATTTCGTGGCGTGCGACATCTTGAATCACTTTCAAACAGTAATCACGATATTCAGCGCGGGAGGGGCAAATCCAATCCCATAGAAAGTGCTTGGGGGTCCCCCTCACTGCTCGCTCTCCCTTCGATGTGGCTACAAGCTCAGGTTTAGTTTGAGTGATCGTGTTGTCGGCGAAGCAATTCACGACATTCCACGCCTTCGGAAGAGGCTGATGTATTCTGCCGCTCGATAACTTCACCTCATAGAATGTGTAATCAAATCCAGGTATGATCTCAGGCTCGTCCAAGAGTACGCCTATTTTCAATTCGACTCTCCTCAGCCGGTGCGCACCAACGCCCCTAAATGGCTGTCCTGCCCCTTTTAATGGCGAGTACTCGAAATTGGCAAAGATATACACGCGAACCGGCGACAAAGGTGAGACTGGTCTCGTCGGCGGGGCTAGGGTTCCCAAGGACTCCTTGCGTGTTGATGCCTACGGGAGCGTGGACGAACTTAATTCAGTCCTTGGAATCGCAAGGGCATTTATACGCGACCGCGAACTCGATGGTCTCTTATCGGAATTGCAGAACGATTTATTCGTATTGGGAGCAGATTTGGCATCCACAGCGGAGCATCAGCAGCGCAACGTTCCCAGAATTTCAAAGGAGAAGGTCATTGGAATGGAAAATACAATCGACAAATTTGAAGCCGAACTGCAGCCGCTAAGGGCATTCATACTTCCCGGGGGCGGTGTGGCAGGAGCATTGCTCCATAATGCACGAACGGTAGCCAGACGTGCAGAGAGACGAGTCATTGCCCTCAGCAGGGCAGAGCCGGTAAACGAGCAATTGCTCCCGTATATGAATCGCCTCTCAGATCTGCTCTTCGTAATGGCTCGGTTAGCAAACCACAGGGAGAATAAGCAAGAGATTGAATGGCACGCGAAGCAATAACCTCAAAAGCTCACTTCACTGCTCTCCCTCAGCATTCCGAACTGAAAGATGATCGATATGCCCGAAGTAGCCATCCTAACAAAGGCTTTGACGAAAACGTTCGGTCGTTTCACTGCAGTAGACGGCTTAAATGTGGATGTTAGGAAAGGAGAGCTGTTTGGTCTGCTTGGTCCGAATGGCGCGGGAAAAACTACTACCGTCCGTCTGCTCTGTACTCTCATTGAAGCGACAAGCGGAACGGCCAGCGTAGTAGGATATGATATTCGCGAGCAAGCGGCCGAGGTCAGACGGCAGATAGGTGTGGTGTCTGATGGAGTTTCTCTTTACAAGGACTTATCGATTGAAGAGAATCTCAAGCTGCTCAGCACGCTCTACGAGATCCCACGTTCCAAAGCGGAGGTACGCATACGGGAGCTTATGGACATGTTCGCTTTCAGAGAAAAGGCAACTCGACTAGTGGGTGCACTTTCTACAGGGTGGGCGAAGAAGGCGATGATTTGCGCCGCCTTGCTTCACAGACCTCAGGTTCTGTTCCTTGACGAGGTGACTTCCGGCC
>JBAVCK010000077.1:0-36777 GCA_049586635.1 Bathyarchaeia archaeon | reverse complement strand
TCGAGACGCTGATGCTTCTCTGAGCAGAGCGTAGATGCCATAGCGTAGTTTCTGGATTGCCTCAATTTTCTTTGTTGATTCGTGGCAGGAAGTTATCCCCGCAGCCGTGTAGGCCGCCAATTCTCTTCCTAATAAATTCACAGCGTGGCCTTCTACAACGCGTCCCGCACGAAGGGTGGCGGCTATTTCCCCGTGGACCTGGAGGTCGCCCGCGAGCACTCCCGGGTAATTCATCATCTCCCCCAAAGCCACAACGCCTTCCCAACCTAATGCTTCCTCGACCTCTTTGGGCCCAATCGTGGCGCCATTAGTTTCGAAACCAGGTGCCGCGGGGACGCAGGACGGGAACGTAACAAGAACTTTGAGTGGAAGGCCATGAACTTCTGTGAGGAAGAACCGAACGCCCTCTAAGCCAAGGACATTCGCAATTTCATGCGGGTCGATGAACACCGTTGTTGTCCCATGGGGCATCACCGCCTTTGCAAACTCGGTGGCGGTGACCATTGCGCTCTCGATGTGGACGTGGCCGTCAATTAATCCGGGAATTACATGTCTTCCCTCAGCATCGATTACTTTGGTAGCATTGCCAATCGTGGCCTGCGCGTTTCCTACCAGTGCTATGCGGTCGCCCTTTACCGCAATATCCTGTTTATTGAGAATCTCCCCGGAATTGACGTTCACTAACGAACAATTCCGAATGACTAGATCCGCTTTCGCGCGCCCCATAGCCGTGTCTACTAGTGATCGTGTTACCTCGGAGAGGTGTGTTCGGCCTGGAAAATAGAACAAGGTGGCATCCGCCCGCGACATACGAATTCCAACGTGACTTAATGAATGCTCTGATACTCAACGCGAAGATAGATTCTAGTACCATTACGCATATTACGACGCTGTCGAAGATGCGTAGACATGCCCGATAAGAAGTTCACGAAAATCTTCTTTGCAACGGACTTGCACGGTTCGGGACGTTGTTATGAGAAGTTATTGAGCGCCGCTAAGTTCTACAAAGTGGATGTCTTAGTTCTAGGAGGCGACCTAACCGGTAAGATGCTTGTACCGATTGTAGACCTCGAGGACGGGACGTTCAAAGCCGATTACATTGGTGGAAAAACGGTGCGTGGGCCCGAAGAGGTCAAGTCTCTCGAACAGCAGATTACTGACAGCGGCTATTACTACTACCATTGTAGCAGGGCAGAGATGGAGGAGCTCAAAGCCTCGAAAGAGAAAGTGGACAGACTCTTCATGACCGCCATGAAAGACACGTTGCTAAAATGGGTCGACCGTGCTGAACCCTTCCTCTCTGAGCTGGGTGTCACTTGTTATCTAACGGGCGGAAATGATGATTATCAGGAAATTGTTGATGCCGTCCGAGACACGCTCCATGTAAAGAATGCGGACAATAAAGTCATCAAAATAGACGAGCTTCATGAAATGGTGAACTTGGGTTGGAGCAATCCCACCCCTTGGAAATGCCCGCGAGATCATAGCGAGGAAGATCTCGAGGCCGCAACAGAGAAACTCGTTTCTTCTGTGAGCGATTTAGAGAACTGTGTGTTCAACGTTCACGTGCCCCCAGTAAACTGCGGGCTGGATACTTGTCCGAAACTGGACGATTCCGTATACCCTCCGAAGCCGGTTTTTGATAAGGGGCAGGCCGTCATGGTCGGAGCTGGTAGCACTGCGATTCGCCGCGAAGTGGAAAAACATCAGCCGCTTGTCCACTTGTGCGGCCACATCCATGAATCCAGGGGAACAACCAGAATTGGGAAAACATTTGTGGTTAATCCCGGCAGCGAATACCCCGAGGGCATACTGAAAGGAGCTATCGTCAATGTCGGAGATAAGAAAGTGGTTAGCTGGCAGCTCACGTCGGGATAGTGTCGAACCGGCGCCGTATCGCGCTAACCTGTAGCAGTGTATGCACTGGCGTAGCTGGGCTCTCTGTCTACTTTAATGCAGTATTACCGCGTTTTCGGCTTAGTTGAATCTTTGTTCGGTTGTAGAGGGCCTATAGTGGGGGCAGTTCCTTGTATGCTAGTGATATGTCGATTCCGCGCTTGCCGTAGTAAGATTTCGAAATTGCATAGATTATGATGCCGCCGATGAAACTACCGGCCACCCAGCCATATGCGATTGGGTTGCCTCCCCATATCGTCGGGTTGGACAGGAATTGGAAGGTGATGTATGCAAACACTATTGCCATCAGTGCTCCGGCAGTTGCTAGTATAGCCTTGGATCCGCCCTTCTCGTTCTTGAAGGCGTAGATTACGGCGGCTACTCCTATGAAGAAGAAGTAGATCATTGCGGCGACCACTGCTCCATAGAGTGCAACCAAGGTACCGTAGAAGAACGAAGCTAGCCCAATCAGAAGCAGGGTTCCTACGAGTTCAATCACCAATGCAACAACGGGCGAACTGAGCTTCGGGCTAACGTACGCTACCTTCTCGGGTAGGAAGCGGTCGAAGGATTGAGCGAAGAGGTATCGCGATAACACGATAATTCCATACGCCAGGATTGCTACATTCCAAAGGATCCAGCCTAACCCTATGAACCACGACACGGCCATGTTGCTAGAAACGCCCATTGCTAGGGTCCAGAAGTTGAAAGAGTAATTGTATACTAGATTCGGATTTGCTAATGCGCCATTGATGAAGGCGAAACCGCCCGCATAGTACATGCTCGCGAACGCGGCGGTGACAACGACCAGGGTTACGATTGAAGAGATGAGTATGTTGTATCTGAGTGCACCCTTACCTTTGATTTCGGAAGCAACCGCAGGTCCGGCGTTCAACCATGGGTAGACGAAGATGGAGAAGAATGGCAGCATGAATATGGTTGCGCTTAGGTCGAAGGTTGGGCCACTGTACGAACTCGCAACTGAAGTATAGGTTGCGTTGGCGCCGATTGTGTTCAGGAAACTCATGTAATTTTGTACGCCCGTCGTCCCAGTAGCTAGGAGCGTGAAAATGCCTACGAAAGTTGCCGCTATCGCGATTATTACTGCAACAGCAACAATCTTGTAACCCGCCTTTGGCTTCAGGATGTTGACAGCTATGAGGGCAGCAAAGATTATCGCAGCAATAACAAATTGTCCCACCAGATTGGCCCCAGGAATGTTCCCTGGCAGCGCCAAGCTCAGCATGTTCTCGTATCCGAGTGAAAGTCCAACAGAACCGATAGAGACAACCGCTGCCAAGGCGATGAGTGCCAGATAGGCCATCGTCTCAAGCGTGTAACCCATGAATGAAAGCGATCCGCCAAAGAATCCGCCGTACACGCGTGAGGCCCATATGTAATCTCCACCGGTTCGGCTAATTCGTGTCGTCATCATCGTATAGACGATGATTTGTGGGATTGATAGCAACCATGCGAGTATAGAGCCGTATACTAGGTTTACACCCGAGGTCGATGCGAGTAACACAGTTGTGAATCCGATAACTCCTAGGGCGGCTCCTCCCGACATGTTGCTCAAATTTAGACTAACTACATCCAACAAGGAGACGTCTCGGCGCAGCCCTGAAGCCTTTCTAACAAACGCCACAGGTTGGCTTGTCATGGGCTGAAGACCCGCCGACCGCGAATTTAACATCTTCGCACGTATGTTCCTACCGACAATAATCCGATACGTTGCCTCGCTGAGCCCAAGACATCCGACATGCTGCGACGATTGCCCGGTCGTTTACTCATATCGTAGGATTATGAGAATCAATACAAAGTTTCATTTAAGTGGCGCGTGGCGGTCTTGCTAATTCTTTGTGGGATAGTCTTGGCAAAGTATGGTAATGCGAGCCCCGACTTTCTTGACGAGGTCCACAGAATCACGAAGGCCGCCAAGACCGAAGGCGTACTATTGAGGCTACTTGGAGCGCTCGCCTTTTACATGCATTGTCCCAAATTCTCATACATGCAGGGAATGCTCGGACGCACGTTTACTGACATAGACTTCGCCTCCTACAGACAAGAAAGTTCCCGAATCACCAATCTATTCACCGAGCTCGGGTATCAGCATGACGCACGAGTAAGGGCCCTCTTTGGTTCTAGGTTAGTATTCTATGAAACAAGCGGGACTAACAGACACTGCGATGTATTCCTAGACAAGCTTGAGTTCTGTCACGATGTGGACTTCGAAGGTAGGCTCGAAGTTGACGATCCGACCGTGCCGCTCGCGGAGCTTCTCCTGGAAAAAATGCAGATAGTCAAATTGAATCAAAAGGACGCCATAGACACAATAATGCTTCTAAGAGAACATCAGATCGGCGGGTCAGATGATGACACAATCAACGCAGACCACATAGCGTGCCTTACCGCCCGCGATTGGGGCCTTTGGAGAACATTCACACTCAACTTGGAAAATGTGGGAAGAATCGCTCAAAATCTTGAAAAACTCTCCGAGGAGGATAAGAAAGATGTGAATTCGAAGATCACAGCTTTACGATCTCGTATAGATAGCGAACCCAAGAGGCGGGGCTGGAAGATTAGGTCACAAATCGGAGAGAGAAAGAAGTGGTACCGAGATGTTGACGAGCTCCTACGGGAATAAGGCTGGTTGTCGTGCACATCAGTCGTGAAATGAAGTAATTACGGGCTTGTTCTCTCGCCAGTCGCTTCACAGGCCACTGCCTGTTCTTAGCCACTTTCTCTAGTGTAGGGGATTCCCAACGCCGACGGTTGGCGGGCGCCTCGGGCAATAGCCACTAGGATTACGAGGGTAAGCACGTAGGGGACCATGAGCAGGAAGTAGTAGGGTACTATTGAGCCTACGACTTGGAAGAATGAGCCGAGAAGATAAGCCGCACCGAAGAGGAATGTTCCGAAGAATGCCCTAGCAGGACGCCACTTACCGAAATATACCATGGCAACCGCGATGAACCCTCGTCCAGCGGTGATGTTCTCTGCCTGGAAAGCGTGGACTGAGATGGCTAGGTAAGCGCCCCCGATTCCTGCCAAGGTCGCTCCTGCAATTACCGCAATGTACCGTATCTTTGCGACGTTGACTCCCAGTGTGTCAGCTGCTGATGGATTCTCGCCAACTGCTCTCAAGTTAAGCCCGAACGTTGTTCGCCCAATCACGAGAATTACGATGACGAGCGTCACGAAGGCCATGTACTCTATGATATCTTGGGAGAAGAGTGAGTTACCGAGTATGGGAATTGAGGATAGCACGGGTATTGGTATACTCGGAAGCCCTTCAATTCTGATCGTCGAACCAATTTCGCCAAACAAGGCTTCGTAGACGAATCCAGAAAGACCGAGTCCTAGAAAGTAGATTCCAAGACCCGAGAGGATTTGGTCCTGCTTCAAACTTATCGAGATAAATGCCATCAGCAGGCCGATGAGCGTCCCACAGAATGCCCCCAAGACTACTCCGAGTAGGTTGTCATGCATGAAGAAGCTGACTGAAAACGCCGAAATCGCTCCGACGAGCATTACTCCCTCCGTTCCGAGATTTATCACCCCACCTCGTTCACTAATGACCTCGCCCAACGATGCAAATGCCATTGGGACGCTCAATTCAAGCATCGAAGCGATCAGACCGGAGATCGCTGCTGCATCAAGAACAACACCCATTTCCTAGCTTCTCCTGATTTCGTACCTTGCAAAAACCTGAATGATGAGGATCAGAACAATAATTATCCCCTGTGACAGCAAGGATAAGGTTTGGGGAATTTGAAGTGCTCTCTCGACCGAGGACATTCCCGAAATGAGACCGCCAAAGAATATCGATGAGAAGATCACGCCTAACGGATGTAGGTTCCCAAGCAAGGCGACAACGACCGCGGTGTAACCGATTCCTGAAGCTTGTTCTGGCAACAGCTCATGCGTGATACCAAGTATGTAGACACCTCCTCCTAAACCACACAATGCTCCGCTCAGAAACATTGCTGAAATTACCACACGCTTTACGGAAATTCCGCTCGTCTTAGCCGCAGACGGGTTTAGCCCGACTGCACGTATTGTATACCCAAGAGGCGTCTTGAAGAGAATATAGTACGCCAAAACGCATGCTACGACGGAAACAATGATGCCGACGTTTAGGCTCGACTGGCGGAGAAGGATTGGTAAAGAAGTTTCTTGCGGAAAGATAGGAGATTCAGGGTAACTTCCCGGAATCGATTTGTCTTGGAACGGGCCTCTCACAAGCCAGTTCAGAGCGTCGATTGCAACATAGTTCAGCATAATCGTAGTGATGACCTCGTTAATTCCAAGCCTCGATTTGAGTAAGGCGGGTATCGCAGCGAACAAGCCTCCGCCCAATAGCGACAGTATCAGCGCAAGCGGAATCATAACGTAGGAAGGCATTGGCTCCTTCAAGAAAGGCAATACGAACCACGTGACGAGAATAGCACCAAAAATCTGTTGCCCTTCGGCGCCTATGTTCCAGACCTTGCAGCGGAAAGCAATGACAAGGCCAATAGCCATGAGCATAAGCGGGGTCGCTTGAACAATTGATTCGGCGAACCCAGCTTCTGTCCCTACCGTTCCCCTGTAGAGGGCGTCCAGCGCCACAAGGGGGTTCTTTCCCGCAGCCCCCAGAACGACTAGAACCACAAGGGGTGAAACGATGTACGCTAACAGCGTCACGGTCAACATGGCTCGCCGGCTTACATCTAGACGTTGAGTAACCTTGAATCCCAACAAGTGTTCACGCCGCCATCGAGATCTTCTTCGCACCTGTCATCAGGAGTCCGATCTCTTCCATGTTGAACTGTCCGGGTTCGAGCAATCCAACTACCTGGCCTTTGTACATGACTGCAACTCTATCGCTCAAGGTGATCAACTCAGCTAGGTCTTCGTCGACTAGGAGTACAGCAGCGCCTCGATTTCGTTGTTGAACCAAAATGCTCCTGACGTATTCTGTTGCGGCTACGTCGAGGCCGCGCGTTGGTTGTGAAACCACAATGAGTGAGGGCTGCCCAGACAGTTCTCTTGCTAAGATTAGCTTCTGAAGGTTTCCGCCGGAAAGCGACCTTGCTTTTGCGGAAATACCCGTCGTCTTAATGTTGAACTGCTTGATGGCCTCCTCTCCCCTGTGCGCAATCTCTTTGCTATTCAACAAGATTGGTACCTTGTCGGCTAGCATATTGCAAATGGGTGGTTTATCGAAGTCTTTGAGGATCATATTTTCGTCTAAACGAAAGTCCGTGATAATGGCGTCCTCGGTTCTGTTTTCGGGGACGTAGGCGAGGCCTAAGTCAATTATCCTGCGAGGTGACTTGCCAGTGATGTCTACGCCTGCAAACTTTAGGGATCCTGAAGAGCTCCTCCTCAGTCCCACAATGGCCTGAACAAGTTCTCTTTGGCCATTCCCGGATACACCAGCTATTCCGAGAATCTCCCCTCTTCGAACTTCGAAAGTGACGCCCTTAACCGCTTCGAGGCCCCTGTCGTCAAATACAGACAGTCGTTCTAGTTGCAGAACAATTTCCCTTTCCGAAGTCCTTGTCTTGTCGGCGATTGGAGGAATCTCCTCGCCAACCATCATGTGAGCTAACTCTTCCTTGTTTACAGCTTGCGTCGCTTGCGTCGTAACTTTGCGTCCTTTCCTCAAAACCGTGACCCTGTCTGTGACATCCATTACTTCGTCAAGTTTGTGAGTGATTAGAACGATGGAGATTCCCGTGTTTTTCAATCCGCGTAATGAGTTGAAGAAATTGCTAACCTCAGTAGGTGCGAGAACGGATGTAGGTTCGTCAAGAATCAGAACTCTCGCGTCACGATACAATGCTTTGAGAATTTCGACACGTTGGAGTTCCCCTACCGCGAGTTGCCAGATCTGAATCTTAGGGTCAACGTGCAGACCATGTTGTTCTGATAAGCGTGAAATTCGCGTCTCGGCCGAAGCTATGTCCGTCAGTATTCCTCTGGGAGACTTCAGTCCCAAGACAACGTTTTCTGCCACAGTCATGTCGCTTACAAGTTTGAAGTGTTGGTGTACCATGCCGATACCCCGCTTGATTGCGTCAGATGGGGAGCGAAACGCGGCATGTTGACCAAAAATCTCGATCGAACCAGCGTCTGGTTGATAAAATCCATAAAGGACATTCATGAGCGTAGTCTTCCCTGCACCGTTCTCTCCTAGAAGCCCGTGTATTTCGCCAGCATGAAGCTCAAAATCTACCATATCATTTGCCACGACGCCGCCAGGGAATCTCTTCACAATACCCCGCATCACAACGGCGGGAGTTTCATTACTTATCTCATCTACCATTCGCGTCTACGCCCCTGTGCGCCGTGGAAAATAAAAAATAGGAGGGGAAGCCCTCTGTGAGAGAGCTTGCGGACGTTTAGTAGCGCGGCTGCTGCAGACCTATAGCAATGAAGAAACTGGTCTGAATCGATTGAAGCGATGTTCCAATCGTTAATGGGCCGAGTGGGTCGGTTTGAATTTGGCCGCCTTGGACTTGCGATGCGACGCTCATGACTTGCTGTTGAACGGCCGCCGGAACATTGTCCTTGTTCAGTTCGATTTCCAACCCTCCAGACTGGAGGTTTGCCCAGTACTTGCCGTTTGTCTTTCCTGCGGCTACATCAGCGAGCCATTGTTTCATTACTGCGTCCCATTTCCAAGAACCACTCCCTAGGACCAGCTTCTCACCGCCAACAGGTGGGTTGTCTGCTATGTCGACACCGTTACCGATCAGGCTCACGTTCTTCTCAATTGCCCCTTCAATGGTTCCGAGCACGACACCGTCGCCCATCGTCGCGATCACGTCGGCGCCCTGGCTCGCCATCAATTCAGCATCAGATTTAGCGCCCTGCAAATCGTGGAAGTCACCTACTGCGACAACACTAATGCTGCCGCCTGGTTGAATGCCATTGCCGCCGCCCGGTAGAGGTCCATATGTGTACATGATGTTTGAATTTGCGTCGTGGGCACCTTTCGCAAAGTTCGGTTCGAATCTTGCAAGTTCGGCGACCCTCGCACCCATAATGTACCCAATCTTGTTAGACATGGTCATCTTTCCGGCTAAGTAGCCGAGAATGTATCCTGTTTGGTCCGTTCGGACGTCTGCGATAGCGAGGTTTGGTAGTGAGTTGTTCCATCCTGCTATGACTAAGAAGTTCACGTTGGGATATTGCGGGGCAATTTCTTGAATAGGAATCTGGAACTCGAAACCGGAACCGATGATTGTGTTGTACCCTTTGCTAACGAAGTCTCGGACATCAGCCTGAATCTGAGCACTTTCCTGGTGGTTTTGTACCCAGCATCCGCAAGTGTTGATGCCTTCGTTCATGCTCGTCAAGAGGTCCTCGAACGAAGTGTAGCTTGCTTGGTTCCAAGCCAAGTCGTCTGTTCGACCGGGCATAATCATTGCAATCTTCATCGCACTGCTCGTCGTTGTGGCGGCGGGTACGGACGGTTTCTGTGTGAGGTAGTATGCTGCGCCAGCGACGATGATGAGAACGACTATTACGACGGCCATGATTGTTTTGTTGTTCTTTGCTTGGCTCATAATATATCTTCAACTCTCCGTGACGGAAACTGGCTGGCTCCAACTAAATATAACTTGCGAAAGCTTCCCAGCAACGGTATCGCTGAAACAGCCGCGTTTCCGCAGTTAGTGGCAGGAACGCGTGCCCGGCTGCAGAAGTGATGTTGGTACTTAACTTGTAACTGGTCAGCGTTTGGGTGACCTTCTCATTATTGTTATAGTACTCACCGTAGACAACTTGCCCCAACCCTGCGTTAAACCACAGTGTCTCCGACAATGTTCCGTTTTGTGTTACTGTTACCTTGAACGCGTGAAATTGGCCGAGAGGAGTCGAAACATCGTCTATCGACGAAGTTGTCCTCACCTCTAGAAGCAGCTCTGTTGAAGGTATGGTTGTGTTCTTCACTTTGGTTATGGTATGCAGAGTGCAATTCACGGTCCATTTATCCCCGATGTGGAGGGGGACTTGAAAGAGCTGGGCGGGTGGCGTGTAGATTGTCGTGGAGTTGGCGAGTAGGTTGCCGATTGTTGGCCTGAATGTTTTGACCTCATGCCAATCTAGTGCGACCCAGAGGTATTGAGTCGACAGATGTTGCGCATCATCGTACAGAATCACGTACGCCTCGGTCCCGTTCAAATCGGCAACCTCTCTTACTGACACGGTTAACTGGTAGCTCTTAGAATCAGGAAATACGACCTTGTAGTTCCAGCTGTCACCCGCGGCCAAACGGCGTGGTAACGCACTTCTCGTCTCATTCCACATGAAGGCTAGTGGAGAGAGCGTCGCGAGAATCGCCACCAGAAACACAAACGCAACAATGGAGCGTCTTGCCAGAATCAGCCCCGCCCTTCTAATCCTTTCAGGCTTGTTGCGCAAGGAATTCAGTTAAAGCCGACATCTGCAACTCGCTACACAACCTACGAAGTGTTCATCATGGCATCTATTCTGATTTCCGGCGGAACAATCATAACCATGGATTCAAATCGACGAGTGATCAGGAACGGAGCCGTTCGGGTCGAGAAGGATCGCATCGTCGAACTTGGAAAGGCAAACCAAGTCGGGGCGCAGTCGCAGGCGGAGTCCGAACTAGACGCAAGCGGCATGGTTGTGTTCCCGGGCCTGATCGATACGCACGTGCACCTCGCCCAAGCTCTTCTTCGAGGTTGTGCCGACGATACCTCCTTGATAGATTGGCTACAGAAATTCGTTTGGCCACTTCAGGGCAACTTCGAAGCGGAGGATGGTAGGACGAGCTCGGAACTGTGCATGTTGGAAATGATCAAGTCAGGAACGACAACCTTCCTTGAGAGCCTCTTACACTCGCGTTACGGATTCGACGGCATCGCTGAAAGCGTGCAGAAATCTGGAATGCGCGGTTTTCTCTCCAAAACAGTGATGGGGCTACCCGGCTATGGCACCGAAAAGAGCATAATGCATCCGGGAATGATCGAGGACGCGGAAACCTGCCTTCACGACGTCGAATCCCACTTCAAACGTTGGGATGGGAAGGCGAATGGGAGAATTAGGGTTTGGTACGGTGCTCGGTCGCTAGGTGGTTGCACAAAGAAATTGTACGAGCTTATCGCGAAAGGCGCTCAAGAGCTTGGGACGGGCGTCACGATGCATCTGAGCGAGGTCCAGGAGGATGTACGATACGCCAAGAAAGAGTTCGGAATGATGCCTGCGGAATTCATGAACAAAGTTGGTTTAGTGGGACGAAATGTTGTTTTCGCGCACGGAGTTTGGCTAACGGAAAAGGAATGGCATATCCTAGCAGATAAGGGAGGGAGTGTTGCTCACTGCCCATCATCGAACATGAAGCTTGCGTCTGGAATTGCTAAGGTTCCTGAGATGTTGCAAGCCGGTGTCAATGTCGGATTGGGATGCGATGGCGGACCAAGCAACAACTGCTACGATATGGTCCGTGAAATGAAGACCGCTTCGCTACTTCAGAAGGCCAGATTGCTCGACCCGCTGACTATGAGCGCTGAAACAGTCCTAGAGATGGCTACTATAAACGGGGCACGCGCTCTAGGACTACAGAACGATCTTGGTTCGATAGAGGTCGGAAAGAAAGCCGATATGATCTTGATAACGTTGAAAAAACCGCACTTGACACCCGCTTTCAACCCCGTGTCACATCTTGTATACGCGGCGGAGGGAACCGACGTACAGACAGTAATAATTGATGGAGAGGTAGTGATGGAGAACCGAAACCTCAAAACACTCAGAGAAGAGGAAATCCTCAAAGAGGCCAGCAACAGAAGCGAAAAGCTTCTAGAACGGGCGGGTCTGGAAGTCAAACCTAAGTGGGCTATTAGTTAAGAACTGCCCACAAGATTCAAGACTGAATTGCGATTGGAAGGTTGGCCTGATTCATATGAGCATAAAATGGACGAAATCCAGTAAGGTCGCAGATGGAGTGTTCCAAACGATTGGCCGAACTCCACTCGTTAGACTAAGGAACATACCTGCCTCTGAGGGTGTCAAAGCAAACATTCTGGTTAAGCTTGAGTACATGAACCCCACGGGCAGCTTGAAGGATCGTATCTATTTCGAGATGATAACGAAAGCGATTGCGCGCAAGGAGCTCCGGCCTGGAATGGAGATTCTCGAAGCCTCCACAGGGAACGCGGGTATCGCTTGCTCATTTGTTGGAACAACTCTAGGTCACAAGGTGACCATAGTCATGCCGGCAGGCATGAGTCAGGAGAGAATGAAGATCATTCGAGCGTACGGAGCCGAAATCATTACTACGCCAGGCGGTGAGAGCGACGTAGACTTATGTCTAAACGAAATTGAGGAGCTGAAACAAGCAAGCCCAAGCAAGTATTGGGAGCCAGGGCAATTTAGCAACAAAGACAATGTTGCGGCACACTACAAAACGACAGGTCCTGAAATTTGGGAACAGAGCGGGGGAAAAGTTGACTGTTTCCTCGCCTCGCAGGGAACTGGAGGAACATTAACTGGTGTGGGAAAGTACCTAAGAAAGAAGAAAAAGAAGGTGGCCCTCTTCGCCGTGGAACCTTCCGAAGCTCCAATCCTTGCCCACCGTCAGTGGGGAACCCACAAGATTGAAGGGATTGGGGATGGGTTTGTCCCAAGAAACCTTGATCTCAGCTACCTCACTGGGATAATTACGACGGGTTCTGATGAATCCATTGAAATGGGTCGAAGGCTCGCTAAGGAAGAAGGAATCTTTTGCGGAATATCCTCAGGCTGCAATGTACTGGCGGCTCTAAAGGTTGCTAAGCGTCACCCTGAATACAAGACGATTGTAACTATGGTGAACGACACTGGTCAGAGATACTTCTCGACCGAACTCTGCGGTGAAAAGAAGCATGTGGAAGTCCCTGAAAGAGAACACCCACTTGACGAGTATACCACTACGGAACTGAACAAATTCCAATCGCGTTGGGAAATAGTTGAATGAAATCCTTCCTTAAGCTGATGAAATGTGCGCGCTGCGGGAAGGAATATCCGCCTGAATCTGGCGCAATCCGGTGCGTGAACAAAGACGACGGCCGTCTAGATATTTCCTATGACTACGATGCTTTGCGTGATTCCGTCAGCATGGAGACATTGTCGAAAAGGCAAAGAGGGGTTTGGAAATACAGGGAACTGCTGCCAGTTAATGATCCGAAAAACATAGTGACCCTCGGAGAAGGCGGAACGCCTTTCCTTCCGGCACACCGCCTAGGCGACAAGCTCGGCCTGAGTAATCTTTGGCTGCTCGATGACACACGCAATCCGACAGCCTCATTCAAAGATAGACCGATGACCGTTGGCGTTTCAAAAGCTGTTGAGTTAGGATACAAAACAGTGGTGTCAGCTTCCAGCGGTAACGCCGCTGCGGCGCTGTCGGCCTACTCTGCTAAGGCAGGGCTCAAATGCATCACTTTCGTCCCAGAGATGGCGAGCATAGGAAAATTGGCTCAGCTAACGATGTACGGGGCTCATGTCGTGAAAGTTCGAGGGCTAGAGTCAGGTGAGGACCCGACTGTGAAAATGCTCAAGGCTGTTTGCGACCGGAACAATTGGTACCCTTGCCCAAGCTTCGGCCCTATGAATCCCTACCAAGCGGAGGGCCCGAAGACCATGTCGTATGAGATTGTTGAAGGACTGAGTTGGGAGGTTCCTGACTGGGTTTTCGTTCCGGTAGGTGCAGGAGGTGCATTAGCAGGAAATTGGAAGGGCTACTTGGATTTTCAGAACTTAGGTTTCATAAGATCAATGCCGAGAATGGCGGCGGTCCAATCGACCGGTTGCGCGCCCGTGATCCGTGCGTACGAGCAGGGCGCCGACCCGAAAAACATAGTTCCATGGGAAATGCCTGATTCCGTCGCAACAGGACTCATGGACCCGTATCCTTGGGACGGTGATGCAGCTCTCGTTGCCATCCGCAGCTCTCATGGGGCAGCCGTTTCAGTCTCCAACGAAGAAATCCTAGAGGCACAGAGGAAGCTCGCCAAGCTCGAAGGAATTTTCGCCGAGCCGTCCGGCGTAACTTCACTTGCCGGCTTGATCAAAGAGCGTGAAAAAATAGACAGGGCCGATTGTGTCGTGGTAGAAATAACGGGAAGCGGTTTGAAGGATCCGAATGTAGCAACGAAGGGAATGCCCGAGATACCTCTCATTGATTCCTCGTTTCAAGAATTGGAACGAGTGTTGAAACTCTAAGAGAGCGCCAAGGGAAGAATAAGAAGCCGGTAAACCTAACCAAGCTAAACGTGCGTAATACGCGTCTTCATCTTCTCTTGTTGCCCATGGTCACTGCGAGAACGGCCATTTTGGTGTACATTCCATTCTCGGCTTGAGGATAGATAACTGAGTGGCGGCCATCCATGACCTCATCGGTGGCTTCTTCACCGCGAAGTACTGGCAAGACGTGAGTCACAATCGCTTTTCTATCCATCTTGTCGAGCAAATCCTGAGTGAGCATCCAATCACGGTACTTCTCATGTAGTTCTACCTCTCTTTCCTTACCGAACTTGCTCGCGCCTAATTGGAGCAGTTCGTTCGAGGCCCAATTTCTGGGGAAGACCGCCTGCGCTCCTTCGATCGCTGAATTGAGGTCGTTTGAGACTTCGAAGGTGCCGCCTGATTCTCTGGCGTTAGATTTTGCGGTCTCAACAATTGTTGGGTCGATTTCGAAGGCCGGCGGGTGGGCGAGAACGACATTCATCCCAAAGCGCGGCATTATTAGTGCTTCTTCTTGTATGCTGCATCTACCTCGGAAGCTCTTTGCATACCCCCACATTATGACGTACTTCTTCCCCTGCACCTTACCCAACGCTTCCTGAGTCGTCATCAAGTCAGCAAGCCCCTGGGTGGGGTGGTAGGTGCAGCAGGCCATGTTTATGGCAGGAATCTCGGCGTGCTTGGCGTACTCTCGAACAACAGACACACCGGCCCCGTAAACGTAGTCGATTGCGGAATCAAGAATTCGAATACCTAGTCCCTGGCCATACTTCTCATACATCTTGGCCACATCTTTCGGGGCCTCCCCAGACCCTAGTCGAGTCGTTGAGACGTCAATGTACTGCGCATGTCCACCGAGATAGGTCATTCCAGCCTCAAAGGCTGCCCTAGTTCTAGTCGACGGTGCATAGAACAGCATGAAGAACGTCTTATTTCGAAGGAGAGTTGGAACCCGACCACGCCGATATTTCGCTTTCAGGTCCCGCGCTAGCTTGAGCGTTGCCCTGAGCTCATCAACAGACCACTCTTGTGTAGTGATCAAGTCTCTACCCGCCAAATCAATCTTAGGCATTGAAGTCTCTCCAGTTTTCGTCAGCGTCAGCTCTTCCTACTAAATAGAACTTTCCGATTCGAGAAAAAGCATGAAAGTTCATAAGGGGTAAGGTGGGACCGTGTGCGTCTACGATCGTGAGCTGAACCGAGGTTGACAGACAAACTCATAGTTATTGCTCTCGGGGGAAACGCTCTTCTCCGGCGAGGGCAGAAGGGCACCTTCGAAGAGCAATACCGCAACGTGAAGGAGACCGTAACGAAGGTCGCGGATCTGATTGAACGCGGATACAAAATAGTCATGACGCACGGGAATGGTCCGCAGGTGGGTGCCACACTTCTGAGGCATGAAGCCGCTAAGAGCATCGTTCCAGTCCTTCCGCTCGACGCGTGTGGGGCCGAGACGCAAGGGTTCATCGGATACATGATTCAACAGGCTCTCAGAAACGAGCTTAAATCCCGCGGGATCGATAAGTACGTTGTCACGATCATAACGCGGGTCATTGTTGACAAGCATGACTTAGCTTTTCAAAATCCCACGAAACCGATCGGCCCCTTTTACTCCAAGGAGGAAGCAGCCAAAGTGAAAGAGCAGAAGCCAGAGCTGGTCATCAAGGAAGATGCTGGCCGCGGTTACAGACGCGTTGTCCCTTCTCCGGACCCAAAAATAATCGCAGAGCGCTCCGCCATTAGGGCCTTGGTGGATGCCGGTTTCGTTGCAGTTGCATGTGGTGGTGGAGGAATCCCAATCATAGAAGAGAATGGGCTCGCGGTCGGAGTGGAGGCCGTAATCGATAAGGATCTGGGAGCCCAACGCTTAGCAACCCTGATCGGCGCCAACATCCTTGTAATCCTAACTGATGTGGAAGGCGCCTACATCAACTATGGAACACCCAAACAGGAATTGATTAGAGAAGCCTCTTCAGGCAAGCTGAAGAATTATCTTCGAGAAGGCCAGTTCAAAGAGGGAAGCATGGCACCAAAAGTCGAGGCTGCAATCAGGTTCGTCGAAAGCGGAGGCGAGCGGGCAATAATCGCAGCCTTGGGCAGTCTGACCGAAGCCCTTGAAGCAAAAACTGGAACGCAAATTGTGATGCCAAGAGCTTAATTCAAATAACGGCAGCCAACAGGGCACGACGAGGTTACAGGGTTGTTGCCATTCGTAGGTAAGTGGAAAGGTAAACATTTCCTAGACACAAATGATTTCTCACAAGAGCAAATAAAAGAAGTTCTAGATGCAGCCGACGTCTTGAGGAAACTATTCCGTTCGCGCAAGGAGCATCGCTATCTACCTGGAAAAACACTCTTCATGATGTTCTATAACAGGTCGCTCAGGACAAGGAATTCTTTCGAGGCCGGAATGTATCAGCTCGGCGGTCACGCGCACTTTCTTAGCCCACAGGACGTCTATACCCCCGCGTTGCCGGAAGATATGGTCGCGTACCAGACTGAGGCCATCTCTGACGTATCCCGCGTCCTAAGCAGGTACGGAGACGCGATTGCGATTAGAATCTATGGTGATGCTGCGAAATGGAACATAGGCAGGGGCCACAAGGTTGTACAGGAATTTGCCAAATACGCAACAATCCCTGTGCTGAACATGGAAGACGATATGTATCACCCCTTTCAAGCACTCGCCGATGCGCAGGCTATGAGAAACGCTATTCCAAAGCTTCAAGGAAAGAAACTCGTAGTTTCCTACGCCTACTCCGGCGGACTGAAGCCGCTCGCTGTCCCTCAAAGTGAGGTTCTGATTGGAACACAGCTTGGAATGGATGTCGTTCTCGCGCACCCACAGGGTTTCGAGCTGGAAGACGTCGTACTTGATGCCGCGAAGGCGAATGCGGATAGATATGGCGGTGGATTTCACGTAGTGAATGATATGAAAGAAGCGTTCAATGGTGCTGATGTTGTGTACCCGAAGGCTTGGTCTCCGAAGAACTATTTCCCACCCCACAGCGGCGCCTTAGACAAGGACGGTGCAACCAGCTACCAGGACAAGTTCAAGGACTGGATTTGTACCAAGAAGATGATGGATCTTACGAAGAAGGGCAAGTATATGCACTGCGGCCCGGCCGATCGAGGCCAAGAAGTTACTGACGAAGTAATCGACAACGAGAGTTATTCACTTTACTTCGAACAAGCGGAGAACAGGCTACACGCCCAAAAGGCCGTAATGGCCATGGTTATGGGAGATCGCCGCGGTCCACGTCGAAAGTAACGGCACCGAAAATTTGACAATCAAGCCCCCTCTGTGAGAGATCCGAAGAAACGGTACCTGTATGACTAAAGCTAAACCCAGTTCAATCGTGCTTGCAAACTGGGGAAGGCGATTCATCGCATGGTTAATCGATTATGTCATCATAAATGTGATGCTCGCATATTTTAGAGTAGAAGACATAGAGTCACGACTTATCCCAGTAATCCTCTTGCCTCGCCTACCAGGGTTTGACATCTCAATCTGGTCCCCCATCTCAGTGTTGACCTTCTTTCTCTACTGGTCTCTATCGGAATGGTACTTCGGAAGGTCGATTGGGCAATTATTGCTGAACATTAGACTTGCTGACATGCAGGGAAGAAGGCCGAGTCTGGTCGCTTCAGGAATCCAGAGCGTCGGAAAGTCTCTCCTACTTCCTCTAGATTGTGTGATCGGTTGGGTCTACGCTTCATGCCGGAAACATAGACAGCGGTTCTTCAACATGCTGTCTAATACTGTTGTCATATACATTGGGACGCCGATGCGTGCCCTCAAGCAAGGAGATTACACAAGAGAAGCTTGAATTCCAACCGCTGGAACAGAGAATCAGTTTCGATAGGACAAGGGTTGGACTTATAATTCGTAAGCACAAACGGTAGGCGGAAACAACATGGCAGAATATGACATAATCATAATCGGTTCTGGTCCAGCAGGACTCACAGCAGCAATCTACGCTGGTCGCGCACTTGTCAAGACTCTCGTCGTCGCGGGGAGGTTGTCAGGCGGCCAACTCATGCTTACGAGCGGCGTGGAAAATTTCCCAGGGTTCTCGGATGGAATACAAGGCCCCACCCTCATGGAGGAGATGAGGAAACAGGCTGAGCGGTTTGGGGCGGGGTTTCTTGATGACGATGTTGAATCGGTAGATTTTTCGCGTAAACCCTTCCAAGTCAACGTCGGGGGCAAGGTTCACTATTCAAAAGCGGTGATCATAGCGACGGGTTCATCGGCCAAATGGTTGGGCCTAACTTCCGAAGAGAAGTTACGGGGCCGAGGCGTTTCCAGCTGTGCAACGTGCGACGGCTATTTCTTTAGAGGAAAGCGAGTCGTCGTCGTTGGCGGTGGAGACACGGCAGTCGAAGAGGCGCTTTTCTTAACCAAATTCGCGACCGAAGTTGTCGTTATTCATAGACGCGACCAGCTGCGTGCCAGCAAAATAATGCAAAGGAGAGCGTTATCCAACGACAAGATCAGGTTCCTCTGGAACTCAGTGATCGAAGATATCCTCGGAAAGCAAAGTGTCGAAGGCGTAAGGGTCAGAAACGTCGAGACAGGTGAGCAATCGATTGTCGCATGTCATGGCGTCTTCGTGGCAATCGGATTTCAACCCAACACGAAGATCTTCGGAAGCCAAGTACGGCTTGATGAGAAGGGCTACATCATTTCTGGGGACGGGACGAAGACCTCAGTGGATGGTGTATTCGTCGCAGGAGATGTGCATGATTTCAAGTACCGCCAAGCCATCACGGCAGCCGGCGAAGGCTGTAAAGTAGCCATGGATACGCTTGCATACCTAGAAGAGCAGAAAGAATTGACCTTAACGGCCCCACAGAAGTAATCCAGACCCCCCAATATTCTAGGTTAGAAAATCCCCGCATCACTCAGGCGGGGCTTTGAATTGAAGACCATTGTTCGGTGGTCGAATGGAGTAGCCTTACGCTACGGGGAAACCAAGCTGCTATTCGATCCTGTCGAAAGCGATCCCGCTGTCCCAGACGTTTTCATAACTCACGCCCATTACGATCACTGCAAAGGCTTTCAGTTCCCAACCCAAAAGAAGTACTCGACTAAGGAAACACGTGAGCTCTACGAGGCCGACAGTAGCCGCAAGGTTGGGGACTGGCAGCAGGTTCGATTAGGACGCCGTCTGAAACTCGGAGAAGTCGAGGTCGAAGCGCATGAAGCTGGGCATGTGTTGGGCGCGGTTCAATACGAGGTTATCACGCCGGAAGGTAGTATCGTCTATGCCAGCCACATCAATTTCGTTGACACGCTTCTAACGCACGCTGCCGGCGTAGCTCCATGCGAACTTCTAATCATCGAGACAACACTAGCTTCCCCTTCACGAGTCCTTCCGAAACGAGAGTCGACGGTTGCTGAGATAGTAAAATGGGCTTTAGAATGCATTAAGGAGAGGAGAATTCCCGCATTCATAACTGATCCGATTGGCAATTCTCAGGAACTCGTGAAAATCTTCAACAACTGGACTGAGTTGCCCGTCATAGTTCACCCGCGAATAGCCCGCGTCAACAAGGTCTACGAGAATAATGGCGTGGCACTACGTTACACAGATTCTTCGACTCCAGAATCGCAGAGCCTGATTGAGACCGCTCAGTGCATAGTCGTAGTCCCCAGGGGGTTTGACACGAGCCGTTTTGGGGATTTCAGAACCGCCATCGTCTCAAGCTGGGCAAGTAGAGTTGACGATGCGGATGGAAAGGTCTTCCAGTTAAGCGATCAAGCAGACTTCAATCAGTTGCTACAGTTTGTGCAAGAAGCAAGGCCTAAGAATGTACTCACGTTTCGCGGAGCGAGTAAACTTTTCGCGCAAACGGTCTCCCGGAGACTTGGGATAGCTGCCAACGAATTGGCAGCGAACATCAGCCGTCCGAAACCGCCTAAACTGAAGTTAGATGAAAGTCGAATTGGAAAATGCCAAGATGTTCTACTGGATGCCATTCAAACTCCGAATTTCACCTATGAGAAGAGAGACCTCATCGCGTTGGGAATCAAGGAAGGTTTCAAGGGTCCAGAGGTCGAGGAGGCATTGCTCAGGCTAACCAAGGACGGGGTTCTGAATTATTCAGAGTTACTCGACGGGTACAATCGGTTGGCCGATCGCGACTCGAAGCGAACAGCCGAACAAGACTAAAGACCGAGGCCCTTGAGGAGAAACTTGTGCTGGCAGTAGGGACAGTGAGGGGTTTCGCGCGGAATCGTCTGGCCGCAATAGGCACATCTAATGTATGGTGAGCCGAATGACATTTGTGACCAATAGAAAAGCCGTTGGTAGTTTTCATTTTGAGATTTCTTTGCTATATCTGCCAACCTTCGCTCTTATTGTGACACGGTAATTACAAGGTCTAGGCAAGGTTACAGGGTGCTCAGAAAGCCTGAAATTCACTTCGTTTCATGAAGCATCCATGTGACGTGATGTTGGACCAGGCAGTTCTGAAGGAGTCGGGATACGTCAAACGAACTCCGAAGTCCCGTGCGATGTTCGAGCGTGCCAAACGGGTTGAGCCCGCCGGAATTTCATATAAGAACAGGGACTTCGAACCATACCCATTTTTCGTCAAGGAAGCTAAGGGTGCGAAGCTTACTGACGTGGACGGAAACACGTACACTGACTACTGGTGTACGCATTTCGCAATGATTCTCGGGCATGCACACCCAATCGTAATGCAAGCCATTAAAGCGCAAGTAGAGAAGGGCTGGCATTTCGGTCTCGCCCACGAATTGGAAGTGACACTCTCAGAAACTATAACGAAAAATGTTCCAAGCGCTGAGCTAGTTCGTTACACAAGTTCCGGTAGCGAAGCAGATTTCTTCGCCATTCGTTTAGCGAGAACCTTCACTAAGCGGGACAAGGTTGCCAAGTTGGAAGGCTGTTGGCACGGCGCCTACGATCCTCTCCACCTTGGCGTGAGGCCTCCCCTAGACAAGCCCTTGTCAGGTGGAATCACGAGGGCATCACAGCAGGATACCATACTGGCTCCCTACAACGACCTCGAAGGCTTTCACAAGCGCGTTGCGCGGGAGAAATTGGCTTGCGTAATCCTGGAGCCTGTCCTAGGCGCGGGTGGAATGATACCTGCAGAGAAGGCCTTTCTCGAAGGGTTAAGAGCCTACTGCGACGACACTGGTGCTTTATTGATCTTTGACGAAGTAATCACTGGATTCCGGCTTGGTTTAGCTGGAGCACAAGGATACTTCGGCGTGAAACCGGACATCACGGTAATGGGCAAGATCATTGGCGGTGGACTGCCAATTGGCGCGCTCTGCGGCCGACGCGATATAATGGAGCGAATGGATCACACGAAATACACGGGTTCAGAATACGCTTACCACGGAGGGACCTTTGCGGGCAATGCAATCACGCTTGCTGCAGGCCTCGCGACAATAAATGTCTTGCAACATTCGCCAGTGTACGAGCATGTTAACCGACTAGGACAAGAAACTCGCCACACACTGAACAGGATATTTGAACAGAACGGATTTCCAGCGCAGACGACTGGGATAGGCTCGCTTTTCGCCATTCACCTGACCCGAGAGCGTCCGATACGGGACGCAAAGAACTACGCTAACAGCGACCATGAACTCTCCAAGAGACTTTTCAGCCATTTGATTGAGAACGAGATCCTGATGATCGTACCCGAGATGCTACACGGAGCTATCAGCTATGCGCACACCGACTCTGACGTTAAACACTTGAGTTCCGCTGTAGAGGAATTCGTGAAGGGCAACAACCGAAGAGGGACGCCCTAGAAAGTCTTCAGCATCACAGACCGGTCCTGTTCTGGCGGATTCTGACAGGGTGGAAACGGAGGCAGGTCCAACATTGTTCTCAACCCCGGTTGCAGGCTAATGACTTTCAGGATTGAATTGACTACTATGGCAGGGGTCGCCCGGTCTCCTTGCACTCCGCCGCGTATCACCATATCTACTGGAGGGATGCCATCGAGTAGTACAGAGTCATGCGGATTCTCCGCACCAAGGTACATTCGCAGGTCTAGGACTACTAGTTCTTGACCCGCGAGAATGCCCTTCGCGACTTGGCGGACTCCTGCGACGGAACCGGCTGGGACCGTCATGTAATCGCTCTTCGCTTCCTTCTCCGCGACGACGGGGCTAATCCTCTCCTGAATTTCTCCTACCTTCCAACCCATAGCCAGAGCGATGAGGCCTACTGACTCAGGTAAACCCACATGTTTTATGGTTCCCTCGACCACTTTCTTTTCAAATTCGCTCGGTGACAGGCCTGCGCCAATTTTCTTCTGCAACGGCAGCCTGCGCCTCGACGCGTCCACGACGCGTTCGGCGCGAATAGAATTCACTTTTTGACAAACGCTGCTCAACGCGACTGCCAAAGTGTCTAGGAGGAAGCCTGGGTTAATGCCAGTTCCGAGGACTACAACTCCCTTATCGCGCGCACGCTCGTCGATCTCCTTTGCCATCTCAGGATACTTGACAAATGGATATGACAATTCCTCAGCGGTCGATACAACACTCGTTCCGTGCTCAATAAGCTGAATGATCTGTGGTTGAATCATCTTCATGTAGGAAGAAGTAGCGTGAGTTACAATTTGTGGCGAGGTCTGCTTGAGGACTTTTTCCGCCTTGTCAGTTACCGTCACACCAATTTTTCTCGGTTTCTCAAGTAACTCTCCAACGTCTTTTCCGACTTTGTTCTTGTCGATGTCGATAGCCCCGACTAGTTGGACCCAGGGTCGGGTAAGAAGAACTTCAACTATCCCTATTCCAATTGGGCCTAGGCCATATTGAACGACCTTGATGTTCTTCAATCGCTAACTCCCTGCCTTTTCACTTGGCGGGTCTATTCAAGGACCTATGTAAAAGACATTGAATGACCGCGCATACAATAAACGCGAAACCTCTTTTAGCCCTACTAGGGCCGTCGCTATCTGGTAGTAACCCGTTGCTTGCCCCGCTGTTGGATATGGCACATCGCGTGAACTACGACCTTATGCCTGCCTTTACAGCCCTTCTGATGTATTCGATTCTCACAGTGTTCGCCGTAGTATTCCTCTACGGCGTCTACAGGCGCCTGCGCATCTACTTCAGAGGAGCTCCTCCTCCAAAGTTTGACCGCCTTAAGGAACGGGTCCTCAAGACAATAGCAAACGCGTTCATGCAGCGAAAAGTCCTGAAGAAGAAATACCCCGGCATCATGCACCTTCTCATTTACTCTGGGATAATCGTACTCTTGATAGGGACGACTTTGGTGTTCCTTGATTCTGATATCTGGGAGACCATCCTCCACAGTCAAATCCTAGTTGGCAGTTTCTATCTCTTCTTTGAACTTTTCTTGGACGCTTTCGGCCTCGTCGCCATAGCTGGTCTGTTAATTGCGATCTTCAGAAGGACTATTTCTAGGCCACCGAACCTGCCCACCTCTCGTGATGACATCTACATCTTTTCCGTTCTCTTGGTTATTCTGACAACGGGTTACGTGTTGGAAGCGATTCGTCTCGCCGTTGATAAGCCACCTTGGGCGCAATGGTCGTTTGTCGGCTACCAACTTTCCCTCTTGCTGATAGGCCGTGGGCTCGACACTCAGGGAATCATAACCTTTTACCGAGGGCTGTGGTGGTTCCACGCTCTCCTTGCGTTTACGGCCGTTGCAACTATTCCGTACACGAAACTCTTTCACCTCATCACTTCACCGCTGAATGCTCTCTTCGGACACTTGCGACCGAAAGGCCAACTCAGCACGCCATTTGACCTGAAACAGCTGTTGGCTTCAGGCAACTTCGACATCAAGGTCGGAGCGGCGGCTATTACTGACTTCTCTTGGCAACAGAGGCTGACATTTGACTCGTGCACTTCATGCGGGCGGTGCACTAACGCCTGTCCCGCAACTGCTGCTGGTACTCTTCTCTCTCCTATGCACCTGATTCTGAAACTTAGGGACGTGATGCTCGCGCAAAAGGCGACTGACGGCGGAAGCGTCGTGGTACCAGAGGTCGTCAACCCGGAAGAACTCTGGGCATGCACAACCTGTAGGGCATGCGTTAACGAGTGCCCAGTTCTCATCGACCACGTCGACGCCATAGTCGATATGAGACGGCACTTAGTCGGGGAAGGAAAACTCGATCGGGGCAAAAAGGATCTGCTCACGAACCTAAACAACGTTTCCAACCCCTACGGCTTGCCACAATCGGACCGCATGAAATGGGCCGAAGGCCTCGACGTGAAGACTGTCAAGGAGCAACCGGAATTCGACGTACTCTACTGGGTTGGCTGCTCCGGGTCGTATGACCCCAGGAACCAAGACGTATCGAGGGCCATCGTGAAGATACTGAAGGCGGCCGGAGTGCGTTTTGCTGTCCTCGGAAACGAAGAGAAATGCAACTGTGAGGTAGCCCGACGGCTAGGGGAAGAGGGGCGTTTTCAGCAAGCGACTCTGGAACTTGTGGACTTATTCAGGAAATATAACGTCAAGGCAGTTCTTACGCAATGCCCCCATTGTTTCAACACTTTCAAGAACGAGTACCCGCAGTTCGGCGCTGACCTGCAAGTGATGCACCACTCACAATTCATCGCCCAACTTATTGCGACTGGGAGGTTGAAAGTCAAGAAAAGCCTCCAGGGGAACGTAACGTTCCATGACCCGTGCTACCTCGGGCGGTACAATAACATCTTTGATTCGCCTAGAGAGGTCATAACTTCCGTCAGCCCAGCACAAATCAGGGAGATGCCGAGGTCTCGCGAGAACAGTTTCTGTTGCGGTGCGGGCGGAGCAAACTTCTGGTATAAGGTCGAGCAGAAGAAGAAAATCGGTGTGATACGTTTCGAGGAGGCGCAACAAGTGAGTGCCAACACATTAGCGACTGCCTGTCCATTCTGCACCTCGATGCTCGAGGATGCGTCGGTTGCACTAGGTGCCAAAGGTACTGTTGCGGTGAGGGACATCGCCGAACTTGTTGCAGACCAACTTGAGAATTCCTAACCTTTTAATGCGATTGTAAGTTGAGGGAAACTAATTCATTCTGTGATTGGCGATGGTAATCATCATCGTACTCGTGAAACAGGTTCTACAAACAGCAGACCTCAAAGTCGACAAGAACACTAAGACGATAATAACGCAGGGTGTTCCCCGCGTTATTAGTGAAACGGACAAGAATGCAATCGAGGAAGCCGTCAGGCTCAAAGAAAAACACGGAGGAAAAATCACCGCGATAAGCTTAGGCCCGCCAGAAGCAAAAGAGGCGCTGAGGGAGGCCTTGGCAATGGGTGCTGACGAAGCCTGCCTGCTAACCGACCCATTGTTCGAAGGCTCTGACGCCCACGCGACCGCCAATGTCCTGGCCGCCGCTGTCACGAAGATACTTGATTATGACCTAATCATCTGCGGTGCCTACTCAGAGGACCTCTTCGCATTCCAAATCGGCCCGAGACTTGCCGAGATGTGTAACCTGCCACAGCTAACTTACGCTACTAAAATCACGCTGGAAGCAGGGAAAGTGGTCGTTGAAAGGGACCTGGAAAACGAACGGCAGATTGTAGAGGGTCCGCTCCCGTGCTTGGTCAGCGTGGTCAGGGAAATCAATGAGCCGAGGCTTCCGACGCTGATGGCAATAATGGCCGCCTCCAAGAAACCTACGAACACATGGACGGCCGCGGACCTAAGCCTCGGGGCAGATGAGTTAGGTTTCAACGGGTCCCTTGTAGAGGTTCTGCGCAGCACTGTCTCCGTAGGAGAGAGAAAGCGCATGATGCTTCAAGGGGAGCCAAAGGAGATTGGTGCGAAACTTGCGAAGGCGCTTGTTCAAGAGGGAGTTCTGAAGGCGAGCTAGCTATGGCGCAAGAAAACAAAGGCGTCTGGGTCTTCTCCGAAATGCAGCAACTATCCCTTGAACTACTGGGAAAAGGAAGAGGCCTAGCTGACCAACTTGGAACGCACCTTGCCGCCGTCTCGATTGGCAGTAGTGAAGAGGCACAGAAACTGATCCAACATGGCGCCGACAAAGTCTTCTCCATATCAGAGCCGGCGTTGAAAACATTTCAAGTCGACACATACACAGACGCTCTCACGGCACTTGCAACCGAACACAAACCTGACGTGCTCCTGATAGGTGCAACTCGAAGCGGACTAGAGTTAGCACCACGCCTAGCTGAAAGGCTCAAAACCGGCTGCGTAACTGAAGCGACAAGACTGGAACCAGACGCTGAGAAGAACTATGTTCTCATAGATCGTGTAACTATGGGCGGCAATCTAGCAGAGACTCAGATATCAAGATCGAAGCCACAGATTGCGACGATTCCCAAGGGATTATTCTCAGCGCTCCCCGCTGATACTTCACGTAAAGGCGAGGCCATCAAAGTCGAACCTAAGATAAAGCCCCCGAGCACAAAGCTCATCGAGACGAAACCAAAACCTGCGAAAAGCGTCAAACTAGTTGACGCACCCGTAATAGTTTCTTTCGGGCGAGGTGTACGCAAAAAGGAAGACATCGCCTTAATCGAACAGTTCGCACAGGCTGTAGGGGGAGTAGTTGGATGCTCTCGGCCGATCGCGGAAGACCTACGCTGGTTACCTGAAGAGCAATACATAGGGCTCTCTGGTCAAAAGGTCAGCCCCAAACTGTATTTTGCATTGGGAATTTCGGGGCAAATTCAACACCTGACCGGAATAAGAAATAGCCGGATCATCGTTGCAGTGAACAATGACCCAAAGGCCCCAATTTTCGAGTTTAGCGACTACGGAATTGTGGCAGACCTATACCAACTCATCCCCGCCTTCACAGAAGCCGTGAAACAATTAGGGCGAACCTAAACAGTACCCTGCGTCCCGTACCCTCATAGGAGCTTCCAAACCCTCAGCGACTTCTTCTAGTCCCTGTTCCAACCAGCGAGGGAACCGAAAGAACTGATGCTGATAGGAGAGTTATGAAGAGGCGCGGGTCTCGAGCTAGGGAGAGTAGTGTTCTGCCTTGGAAATCGATGTCCGCCGTTCTATTGAGAATATCATCCGCTTTCAGTTCCGCCGATATTCTAAAGATACGATCTAACTGGCGATCCGGCAATCTGTAAAGTAACCTACGGAGCCACGACATTGCAGTCAAATCGAGTCCGATGAGCCTCCGCCATGCCTTCTCATAGCTACTCAGTCTGGAAGCAGATACGTCTCCCTCACGCACTGCATTTGCAGCGGTCTCACCAGCAATCTGCCCACAGGCCAAGCCGAAGACTATGCCACCGCCCGTCGTTGCCTTAACCTGGGATGCGGCGTCTCCTACAACCAAGACATTATTCGCGTATGTTCGGCCCGTCCCGCCGACGGGTATGGGGTGGTACACTGGGGCAGTCGTGGCTTTGGCGTGTTTCAGTTTAGTGGAAACGATGCGATGCCGGTGGATGAAGTGCTGGAAGCATTCCCGAACGTTCGCACGTCCCCCTGCTGCTATCCCAACTTTAGCCGAGCCGTCCCGGCGTGGTATGATCCACCCAAAGAACCCCGGCGCAAAACTCTGACCGAAATAAACCTCAACAAAATCCTCGTCGACATCATTCAAGTTCTCCATATTGAACTGGGCTGAATTCACGAACATACCTCGGCCCGACCTCGCGAGGCCAACGTATCTCGAAATGGAAGCTCCACAACCGCTGGCGTCAATTAGCATCCTGCAAGAAAACTCGCCTCCATTCCGGCCGCTAACTCTGAGTCTTAGCTCTCCTCCAGAACGCTCGAAGCTTTCGACACGGGACTTCAAACGCAATGCCGCTCCACGCTTAACTGCTAAACGAGCTAGGTGCCTGTCGAATTCAGCACGATTCAGGACCCACGTAACCGGTTCCTTTCTGTAGAGTGTGAACGGTTTTCCGTTGGGTGGGTAAAGCATAGCTCCCTTGATCTCGTTCTCGATGAGACGTGCTGGTATTTCAGGAGCGAATTTCTTGAAGGCGAGTATGCCAACGTGGCCGGAACAATGAGAGGGTTCCCCAACCTGTTCGTGTTCTTCAAAGATAGAGACCGTGAGATCCTGCCGGGCGGCAGCTAGCGCTGCGCTTGCTCCGCTTACCCCGCATCCAATGATTGCTAGGTCAGCTGATTTCGCCGGCAAGGCTGGTTTTCACAATGGACCCAACGCGGTTGTGTATGTAAGAGACAAAGAGATTGAATTTGGCGAAGGCCATTACGTTTGTGCTTGCTGTTCCACCATTTCCACGCGGCGTTTGCCTTTCATCTGGCGCGAAACCCTTACTCGGCCCGTAACCTCGAGTTTCAGGAGTATTCGATTCATCTCGCGAAAGCTGATGTCCTCTTTGCCGTTTCGAAGCTCGCGCAGCAGCTCGTCGTCGGTCATTGGGCCCTTTCGCCCTATGACTTCGAGCACTTGGAGTTGTAGGGGGCGTGGGCCCCACACCTTTTCCAATTGATTTGACACTGTCAGTTACCTTTACCTTACGCTATGGGTGTTGGGGCGGCTGCTCTTTCCCTTCTGAGTCGTTTAGAGAACTTCTGGTACCATGCGTCGTCTTCTGCGGTTACGCTTGGGCCCACTCTCTCCATCGCGACATCGAAGTCGCGCCTTGAGACTTCTGTGGAATCAATGTCTTCTCTAAGCGCGTTCATGGCGGCTTCTCTGCAGATTGCTTCAATGTCCGCCCCAGAGTATCCCTGGGCTTTTCTAGCCAGTTCGTCAAGGACTACGTCTCTGGATAGGGGCATTCCGGTTGTATGAATCTTGAAGATCTCCTTCAAAGAGTCGAAATCCGGAGAGGGTACGTAGATTAACCGGTCGAATCTGCCCGGCCTCATGACGGCTGGGTCTAGGATGTCGGGGCGGTTCGTTGCAGCGATCACTAGGACGTTCTGGAGCGTTTCGATGCCATCAATTTCGGTCAAGAGTTGACTTATGACGCGTTCGCTTGCTCCTGAGTCAGCGTATCCTAAGCCACGCCTTGGCACTATCGCGTCGAGTTCGTCGAAGAAGATTATGGCGGGTGCTGCGGTTCGGCCTTTCCTGAAAACCTCGCGAATTGCCTTTTCAGATTCGCCAACCCACTTTGAGAAGATTTCGGGGCCCTTTATTGAGATGAAATTCGCTTCGCTTTCCGTCGCCACCGCCCTTGCTAAGAGTGTCTTTCCGCATCCAGGGGGTCCGTAGAGTAGGATTCCTCGTGGCGGTTTGATGCCCATCTTCTTGAATACTTCTGGTTTCTTGAGAGGCCACTCAACCGACTCCATCAGTTCCTGCTTAACCTGTTTCAGGCCGCCGACTTCGGTCCAGTGAACCTGCGGGACCTCTACGTACACTTCACGCATAGCGGTCGGGGTGATTTCCCTGTAAGCTGAGAGGAAGTCGTCCATTTTGACCATCATTTTCTCAAGGGTTTCAGGCGGTATCCGTTCCTCCTCAAGGTTGATTTCAGGTATATATCGCCTGAGCGCCTTCATGGCTGCTTCACGGCAAAGGGATGCGATGTCGGCTCCTGTGTAGCCGTGGGTCACATCAGACAGCCGCTTCAGCTCAACGTCTTCTGCTAGCGGCATGTTGCGTGTGTGAATTTGCAGAACTTCATACCGCCCCGCCTTGTCGGGCACGCCGATTTCCACTTCACGGTCGAACCTTCCAGGCCTACGCAAAGCTGGGTCTATTGCGTTCGGACGGTTTGTGGCTCCTATGACTATGATGTTTCCGCGCGAGCCCATACCGTCCATGAGTGAGAGGAGTTGGGCAACTACTCGCCGTTCAACTTCTCCAGTAACTTCCTCACGCTTGGGTGCGATAGCGTCCATTTCATCGATGAAAATAATGCTTGGAGAAGTTTCTTGGGCTTTCTGGAAGATCTCGCGCAACCTAGCCTCTGATTCGCCGTAGAACTTAGACATGATTTCCGGGCCGGAAATCACATAGAAGTTCGCATCGGATTCGTTTGCGACAGCCTTCGCCAGCAACGTCTTGCCGCACCCTGGAGGGCCGTACAGAAATACGCCTCGAGGCGGCTCAATTCCTAACCGTTGGAAAAGTTCAGGGTGCCTAAGCGGCAACTCCACCATCTCCCTGATCCGTTGGATCTCCTCATGGAGGCCGCCTATGTCCTCATAGGTGACTATCGGGATGCCTTTCTTCTCAGGCGTTGGTTCACTTAGAACCTGCACATGTGCCGTTTCAATGATCTTCACGGGACCATGCGGCCGTGTTCGTGTAACAACTAATGGGACTGCGCTTCCAAAGATAGAAAGCAGCGTCATGTCTCCTTCGATGAAAGGCATGTCCATGAATCGGCGTTTTACGAAGCTAACGAATTCTTCATCAACGCTTAAGCGGACATCGGTGGGCGCGAAGATAATTGCTTGAGCATCCTTCACGTCCGCTTTCCTTACGCTCACATACTCGTTGAGGGCTACACCAGCATTCCTTCGGATTAGACCATCCATGCGAATGATTTCCTGACCCTGATCTTCAGCGTAAGCCGGCCAGGCTACCGCGACGGTCATTTTCTTTCCGTGTATCTCGACGAAGTCGCCTGCAGTTATGCCCAATTTCTGCATAGTGTCGTTGTCAATGCGGACTTTGCCATGCCCAACATCACGCTGTCTGGCGTCCGCAACTCGCAAAGAAGATTCTTTACTGCTCATCGTTTGACTCCCTCAACGGGATACCCGCACGATTTGTGCTGTTCAGACCTTGAGTCCTGCTATTAAAATCCCTTTTGTAATCTGCATCATTTGCCTGTGCTGTTTTCGAGGTGGTGGTATGGACTGTGAAATCATTCATTCAAGTTCCAACCTTGGATTTTGTTACCTTCAGTAACAAAATGACAATATAAGCGTTACTTTAAGTAACCGTTTCAGAAGCGCCTGACGTTCAAAACTTGAATCTCGCTAACCAAGTCCACCGCACGTATGGCCTCTTCGACTTGGTCCATTTTGCCTGCCTCATCTTCCGGCAGAACAACATGCGCTATCAATGCGACCAGTCCAAAGGCCACGGGCTCCTCCTCGAATTTTTCGACAGTAGAACCGGTAGGGAGGGACGCTTGGACCTTCGACTTTAGGTTACTGAGGTCGATGTTTGCGTCGTTCGGGAAGATCTTGATGGATGCGAGTACCTTTGCCAAAGTTTTCGTTCCAACTAGGAAAATCTCATGGGCCCGTGAAACCGCATTTAACGCAACGGTAGGGGCGGCCAAACATTCGGCATTTCTCGCAGCGCCAGATTGTCACTTCGCCGCAACTGGGGCAAGGGAACTTGACTGCCCCCTCGCCAGGGAGTATGGTTCGCGCACACCACGTACACGTGGGCATGCGTATGCTCTTTTCGCTGGATACGGTAGCAGTAGCGCTCAATCACTGGCACTTCGGGTTCCCTCACGCACAGCTCTGAAGGTTATAAATTGATTGCTAGTTTGAACCGGTTCCCATTGTCTCAGCCACGCCTAAGGTCATCCCGAAGAGAGAACCGGCAAATTCAAACAGCAGGCTTGGTGACATTTACTCAGCTACTTCCAGTCTACTGTAGTGAGACAATCTTGGTCAAAATAGATTCAGTTTGCGATCTCGACAGGTTTCGACGTTTCATGATTATGAGTACATGTCAAACCTACATCCCGCTTGACATGGATGAGGATGAGACCATCTACCCTGAGCGATCTTCAGACAAGGGCACGATGTATGTTGAGGCCGAAGATAAGGAGACCCTTCAGCAGATACGCGAGATCAGGTTCACTAGAGTATCAAATGTTCTAGGGATAATCTACAATTCCAAGAGTGGCCGAACACAGTTGAAATGGCGGCACCTGAAAGGCAGGGTGGGCCGGCTGAGTGGTGAAGCAAGCCCGAACACCTTAGTCAACCTATTCACTTCTCAGGCCCTACCTGAGTCCTATGCGATAGCCGAACCTGAACGTGAACGAGAGTCGGAAACCCAACCGGAACCGCCCGGAGCGGAAGCCTCAACCTCAATTCATGAGGCCTTCGCAGACACCTGAAAGTCAATCACGAGAGTGCGCCTAGCTCCGAAACCTACCTGCGAGTCTTGCGCTGTGGGAGTCTAAAGGGCTAATCTAGCATGAACGAACGTCTCTCCGCAAAGGCGCAAATGGCTCAATGCGACTTGAATCAGAGGTTCGCAGATCCGCGATCCTAGAGCAACACTTTGTTCATGGTAGATGGAAGATCATCAAGGTCTACATCAAAGGAGAGCTTCGCGAGATCATCGTCAGGAGCAGCGAAGGCTATCATACCTAGAAGACCCATCTTCTACTCACACCCATCTAGACGTGCTAGGCAACTTTTGTAATGAGTAAGTCGCTCGTACAACCCAGTGCTACGGCAGTGGTAACTGTTGGGTGTTGACCTAGCCGATATCGTACCTGAGCAGGAAATCTCTCTCGACAATCTATCACATAAGACGCTGGCGGTGGACGCATACAACGCGCTGTTCCAATTTCTTGCCATAATCCGGCAGCCTGACGGGACGCCGTTGAAGGATCGGCAGGGAAGAATCACGAGTCATCTTAGCGGTCTCTTGTACAGGACGACAAACTTGGCTGAGAAAGGAGTGAAGCTCGCCTTCGTTTTTGATGGGAAACCGCCGGAACTTAAGGCGCTTGAAATTCGCAGGCGACGACACGTGAAAGAGGAAGCCGTGGTGCGATATGAGCGGGCGCTCAAGGAAGGGAAGTTGGAAGAAGCAAGAACATACGCCCAAGCCACCTCACAATTGAAGGATACGATGGTCGAGGACGCCAAGAAACTTCTGGATGCTCTCGGCGTTGCTTGGATTCAGGCCCCTTCAGAAGGAGAAGCCCAAGCTGCATTCATCGCATCACGAGGGGAAGTCTGGGGCGTTGCCTCCCAAGACCATGATTCGCTACTTTTCGGGGCTCCAAGAATGGTGAAGAACCTTGCTATCACAGGCCGCAGAAAACTGCCGCGCAGGGATGCCTACGTCGAGGTTGAACCGAAATTGATTGAATTGGCAAAAGTGCTCGAAGAGTTCTCACTTACAAGAGAACAACTTGTCGATGTGGGCATACTGATAGGGACGGACTTCAACCCTGATGGTGTCAAGGGTATCGGCCCCAAAACCGCCGTTAAACTGATCTATGAACACGGTAATCTCGAAAAAGTCATGGCAAGCAACCGGGGCATAACGATCCATCCAGAACCGGACCTCATACGGAAAATCTTCCTGCAACCAGACGTAACGCCTAGCTATTCGCTGAAGTGGTCGAAGCCTGATGAAGGGAAGGTCGTTTCCTTCCTCTGTGGTGAGCGAGATTTCTCCGAAGATCGCGTGCGAAAAGCAGTCTCAAGAATGATAACAGCGAACGCGCCCCCCACACCGAAAAAGACACTTGAGTCTTACTTCAGCTAGAGCACGGTTCGTAATTCGTTTCGTGTCTGCCTAGATATTCCAACCGTGCCTTCCCCTCATAGGGACAAAAGCAACTCCGCCTAAGTTTTCATGCGTAAGCCCGCGGCCTTTCTTTCTTACCCTGACCAGTTCTTGGTAGAACTGAGCCCCACCCACAGGGATGAGAAGGGTGCCGCCTACTTTGATCTGGTTTGTGAGCTCGGATGGAATTTCCGGCGCCGCACTCGTCACTATAATCAGGTCGAATGGTGCTTCTGCTTCGAAGCCCTCGGAGGCATCTGTTTCAAGGAAGGTTACCCTATCAGCGTACCCTACGCGTTCCACATTCCTTCTCCCAGACTCTGCAAGTTCTGGCACAATCTCTGCCGACCACACATGTCCCCAAGTTTCTTTCGGTTGTTCGGAAGGGGCGACCACTTCAGCGTAAACGCAGCTCATGTAACCACAGCCACCGCCAACCTCCAACACGCGCTGGCCCAGCTTCATTTCGCCGTATTCACAAAATAGGGCAGTCATGTGAAGGGCGCTTGTCGTTTGGCCGTGTCCAATGGGTATTGGAGAGTCGGCATAGGCATACGCCCTAACCTCAGGCGGTAGGAATTCTTCGCGTGGGACTTTGTTCATTGCCCTAATTACTTCCGCAGTTCGTAGAATCCCCTCATGTCTGAGTTCATCTACCGCCTGCCGCCTTGATTCGGCAAAGTCCGTCAATTCTTTCGGCCCGTAAGCACATGTACAAACCAATAAGGATTCAAAGGATTGTTGCTGAACGGGCTTGGTCTGATTTGAGAAGCGTCGAGGAATTATACGCGCACGGCCATCCGAACATTCTGGCAAAGCATCCAACCACTTTCGAGGTCACAAAAGACACGGCGCTGACCCTCCGTGGGGACTGCGTTATCGGCGTCAACGCCAACAAAGGGCCCCGTGACTTCTCCAATCAATTCATAGATCTATGCAGGCACGATGAATCTAGAATACAAATTCAATTTCAAGCAGATGGGATTGTTGACTTTATAGAGGGAAGAGGTAGCCGCAAACTTACCTTCAAACATTCGAGCGAATCGGTTGGCAGAAGGTCGTCGTTTGCTTCAAGTCGCACGATCATGGTTAAGGCGGACAGGGCTGCACGCGACCTGAACCGAGAGTTTATCGACGCCCTAACTCGTAGTGAGACAAAGTTGTGGGTTCGAATTACCGTGGAATTCTAGCGCCCACGAATGCGTCGATGGCCACTTGCACCCGGTTTGGTGCCACCTCTTTGATCACCTTACAGAACCGTATCGATTCCAATCTTCTGCCGTGCGATTCGACAGTGGATCGGAAGGACTCAACGATTGTCTCGAGGTTTTCATCACGGCCTGCGAATGTGTAGAAGTGTATCATTCCTCCTTCGCCTTTGAGTATCTGGGACGCGGCCGGGAGGTAGCTGCTTGCTTCGGACGGAAGGTTCATTATGACGCGATTGGCGATTCCCCGTAATTTCATCCGTGCCAATTCTTTAACGTCCCCTAGCATGGGAATCACACGGTCGGCAACGCGGTTTGCAAAGATGTTCTCCTTGAGGTACTTTACGGCTGAAGGGTTGATGTCGACAGAACACACAGTCGACCGTGGTTGCTGTCTTGCAATCAGTATGGAGTATGGGCCAACCCCAGCAAACATGTCCACGACCGATTCATTTGGCATCACCTGGCGCGCAATCCGTATCCGTTCACGGGAAAGCCTTGGGTTAAAGTAGACTGTTGAAGCGTCGAGTTGATAGCGGCATGAAAATTCGCTGTGAACTGTTTCTGTGCCACCACCACCCGCCATGACCTCGAACTTACGCGTCCTGAAAGTGCCCTCAACTTGGCTGGATCTTCTTAACGTTAGTCGGACGTGCTGGTTGATTTTCATAACTTCTTGTCCGATCACCTCTGAATACTGCTCCAAACCTTCGGGTAAGTCGACGACGGCAATGTCTCCGATTACATCGAAAGACTTTGGTAGTTTTGCTATGAGCCCCTCCGGAATTCGACCCCGAATAGACGCCTGAAGGGTTCTGAGTATCTCTTTTGTTTCTTCGAATGAGGCCAGTTGGGTCTTAACATCGCCTATTTGTTCTCTTATGAGCACGCTTTCGTTTTCTGTCGGCATACGGGTTAGCGGCACGAGAATGCCAAGATGAGTTCGTTGAAATTGGTGCCTGTTATCAACAAGCCCTAGCTTCCGCAGTAGCCGGAGCCCTCTCTCGGCCATATTGAAATGCAAGAGAATTCCGTGCTGCGCCGTCAAATTTACTCGTCCATCCAAGTTCAAGAACTTCAAATGTGGATTAATCCGCACAATGCTAAATACTCAAGCGGCCAACTACCAACCGTGATTGAGGCTTTAGCTTTGGTGCAGTGGCGCAGGCGGGAAGAAGTAGTTGGCAAAGACGTAGTCGACAGCGAAGCTAGGAAGTTGGGTATTACGAAGGATTTTGCATGGTCATCTGACGGTCGGTTAGCGTTGGTCATTGAGGCCGGCGAAGAGGAAGAATCGTATCTCCCATTCGAAGACATTCAAAAGATCGGTGATGTTGTCTTCGTAAAGGCAAGGTCTGCATTGGTCGTTGCACCGTCAGTCACTTGCCCTGTGTGCAAGCACAAGAACTTAGTCGAAGCGAAGTTCTGCGCCAAGTGTGGGCGCCTCTTGGAAAGCAGAGATGAGAAGAAGGACAGAAAACGTCCGGGATAGCTACGCTAAGATGGCCCACGGGCTCCTCTTGTCTTAAGGTAGCTTGCTTTGGGGCCTGACAAGGCCATTACTTGCTTCATATCTACTCAAGGTATGGACAGAAAGCAAAAACACTTTTATTCGCACCGAAACAAGCCCAACGAGTGCCCCGGATGTCCTTAAAGAGGCCGGCGAGGGATTTGAGCAGAAGGATTATCCCCGCTGTCATATTGATGTTCGCTGTTCTATTTTCCGGAACTAACTACGTTCCGACTGTTTCCGGCCATGCAAGTCTTTCACCCGATTTGCATGTTACAGCTGTGACTCCGATACCCCAACTCCGCATAACTGAGTGGGACGTGCCATCTACTCTTGGCGGGCCAATTGGTGTCGGAATCGACCAGCTCGGGAAAGTTTGGATAACGGAGAATGCGACCAGCAAGCTCGCTGTTTTCGACCCGTCCAACAATAATTTCACGGAATGGAGTACGCCAACTAATCAAAGTCAGCCACGGAACCTGGTAGTCAAGCAGGTCAGCGTCTCAGGCGTGAGCGTAACTC
>JBAVCK010000076.1:0-4845 GCA_049586635.1 Bathyarchaeia archaeon | reverse complement strand
TGAACTTTGTTCGCGCTTTCATCTACAATCAGCACTTTGCCTTGCTTTAGAACTTCGAAGTTTGACATCAAACGTTCCTTAACAGTGGGCCTGTCGACTGAGACCACTCGAGCGTTCACTGGTAGGGTGTGTTGCTCCACCGGCCCATTACAGTCAAATTCCAGGCATCGGTCACGTACCGGGTAGAAGACCCGTTGGCAGCCATTGCACAACGTGTAGGTCAGTGTCTTCCCGTTGTATGGTTCAATTGTCGCAATTATCCTCGGCGCTTCAAGTTTGGCACGGACTGAACCACGCTTGTACTTCACCAACCTCTGGTACGCCTCTAAGCTGATATCTCGTCTTCTATTCACGTATTCCATCACAGTCGGGACTCGGCCTCTTCGTTCGAGGATTTTGTCTTCGACATGCATCCACGTAGCGATCGTATAAGCGCCCGACCCGTATGATACCGCGAGAACATTTTGCCCAGGTTTTGCATGGTCGAGGATGTCGCACGTGGCGATCAGCGTGGCTGCCGCGTAAGTATTCCCTGTATCCAAGACGCGCAGCCATGGCCGTATTTTCTCCTCGATGAAATCGGGCGTTAGACGAATCCTCTCCTCAAGTTCTGGGTTGTCTAGAATCGGGATCTTGTCTTGGGCGAGGGTTTTGCACGTTTTCATTGGCATGTAGCCGGATGGTTGGTGGAATGTGATGTAATCGAAATCCATCAGTGAAACCTCAGGGTGTTTCATGAGGAGGCCTTCGATGGCCCCGATGACGTGTTTGATGTAGGCTTCCACGGTTGTTCGGCCGAAGTGGCTTGGGACGCTTGCCCCGTCCCTCCTCCAGAAATCAAGCGTTAGACTCGAATAAGCCGCAGTGTCAACAATTGTCGCAACAGGGCTATCCCTTCCGAGCAAGAAGGCCCCCGCACCGGCCCCACATGCGTATTCCAAGGGGTCGCCAATTGGCGCTTGAGCGACATCAGTTCCAACGGCTAAACCGTACTTGATCCTTCCGCTCAAGATTTGGCTTTCAACGAACGCTGTTGACTGCATTCCAGAATTACACGCGCCTTCCAGATCGGCAATGTAAACGCGGTTGCCTAGGCCTAGGAAGGATGCGACATGCCGGGCGATGGTGCCCACGGCGTAAGGTTTTGATTCTGAACCGACGGCGACGGTTTCAATTTCCGCGGGGTCGACCCCAGCCATCTCCACCGCGTTCAGGGCCGCTTCGGTAGCGATCGTTATCGAATCTTCGCTTATCCCTGCAATGGACTTATCCTTCAGTAACAAGCCGTTCCTTACTTTGTCGAGGAACTGCGGGAGGTCCTTACGTTTCCCTTCGCGTGCTCGAACTATGAGCTCGCTTTGAATACGCTGAAGTGGGATGTATGCCCCGTATCCTATAATCCCGGTTTTTTCGGTTCCCATAGTAGACCCCCAGTCTGCGAGGGTTAAAAGTATGCTAGCCGCTGTCCCACCATATTTAAAATGGAATTACAGTTGTTCACTTAACGTGCAACATCGGAAGTTCTATTGCTCGACGCCGCAGAGGTCGCAGAAAGTTGCCTCAGCTGGGATGTCCGCCCCGCAATCGTTGCACTTCTTCATAGGCGAGGAAGGCATAGGTTGGGCAGGTGGAGCGGGAGATGCCTGGGCTGGTTCGGCCTCGGGCGGGGTTGGCTGTGGAGCTACTGGAGAAGGTGCTTTGCGGTTTGGGTTTTTCAAGTCATTATCCTTAATGTATTTGTGCAGACCTTTTGAGAGCTGTGCATAGCTGACAAGTTCGCCCTCCTTCACGCTAAGCAGGGCCGACAGTATCTTGTCTGCGAACACAACCTTCTTCGTGAGGCCGCTCATAGCAAAACCGTTAGAAGCTTAGGGCGAGAGTCTAATTAGACTTGCTGGCTCTAACTTGCTGGCCCACGTGGCTTACCGACTCACCAATTCGAAGAGCATGGAAGCCATTCGCCTATGAATTTCGGTTTTCACTCTGCCAATTTTCATTCTGACGAGTTGTTGGCTCACGCTGAACACGCGGTCTACTTTCGCTTTGCTATCGACAATCAGCTTGCCGGTTTCCAATTCACGGGTAGTAACTAAGATCGCGTAATCCCTCAATTTCACGTTGGAGGTGAGTGGAACGGCTATGAAATCTCGCGACCGGCGATTGTATCTATCGTTCGACATAACTATTGCCGGCCTCACTTTAGAACCTTGCAGATCAGAAAATGGGAATGAAAGCAGCACAACATCCCGTTGAGAGATCATTTCGTCTTCCCCTTAAGATATCGGTTCCAGACATTTTCTTCTCTCCGGAGCCACAGCTTGGCTAATTGCCTCTCAGTGACGCTTCGAACGTCTTCGAATTCATCTTCGAGGACTTGCATGATTCGGTCAGGTCTCTCTAGGACTATCTTTCGTCCCTTTCTGATCAGAAGAAGCTCGTCTCCCTTCTTCAGTCCGATCAGTTTCTGCATGTCTACGGGTATCGAAATCTGACCTTTATCTGAAACCTTAACCTTCTTGAATGTGACTTCTGCGGTCATGTCTAAAGGTAAGGATTTCCTTACCTAAATAGGATTGCTGAAACCTTGTCGCCTAGAGTTGCTCAGGACCAGGGGATTGGCGGTCTCTTTGCCAACCCGTAGGCGAGAATAATCGCTCCACCAACCATGAGTGCCCACGCAACGTACGGCACCCGGGGGTCCGGGACATGGGTGACTGTCACCTCGCTGTAACCAATCGAAAGCACAACGTACTTCTTGAAGAGCGAAGCCCGATTGTCAAAGACGAAGTAGTATGTTCCAGCGTTGGCGGTCGTGAACGTGAAATTGAATTGGCCTGGTTTCTCGGCCGAGAACATGAAGTTAGACTGCTGGCCTGAACTCCATTTCTGGTAGTTGGCGGCGTCGAAAACCATGAACTGTATGTCACCTGAAGCGTTCGTGGGAGCCTGTGTTACATCGAGCGAACCGAAGGCGGAGACACTGGCCGGCAGGTCATACGTTCGATCGGCGACGTCGCCCACGAGAAACTCGGCGTGGGGTTCCACCTCGCGGTTCTGCACTTGCTGCACCTCGACTGTTACATATTGGCTCAGCATGGTGAGGAGCAGCACGCCCACTACAAGGACGCAAGCGCCCGCCACTGCTGTTTTGAATAGGACCATTCTGCAATCGCTGAGATCAGCATGTTGGGGAGCGTTATTTGAAGTCTTGATGCAAAACAGTCAACTTCCAGCTTAATCGAGATGCCTTAACTCCAGAATGGTGACTTGCCCAAGTCCGCCATCCAGCAGTAACGGTTAAAACCTATCAGCCTGTTTCCGGCGGCGGTCAAAAATGGACATAGTACAACACTTGAAAGATCATCCTAACCGTATCGGCATGACTGTCGGCCTAATCCTACTCGCCTTCATTGCCGTCACCATAATCCTCAAACAATTCCATTAGGCGAGTCAGCACCGGCTCAACGGCCGCTGGTTGGAAACGGAAATGGAACTCAGCATCGACGGTCTACGTCATTTCTGGGGCCTTAGTGGAAACCGGATTGGCGGTCACGCTTTCTCCGGGAATTGAACTGTTCTTCGATGCCTCTAAGTCGTGTATTTTCTGCAATTCTTCAATTCCTCTCAATTTGTGTCGAATGAGGGTGTTCTCCAACTCCTCCTTGAGCAAGTGCAAGATGTCGCTGTGAACGTGAACAAACAGTGTGTGTGTTCTGTCTCGCGGACGTTCGAGTGAGATCGGGAATATTTTCTTGACCTTCGCCGGGCGTGAAGACAGAACGACGACCTTGTCTGCTAGTTCTATGGCTTCGGAAAGGTTGTGTGTGACCAGAACGAAGGTCTTACCTGTCTGCTTGTGTAGCTCTGTGACTTCCTCCCGCAGAATATCCGCGGTGACTTCGTCGATCGCGCTGAAAGGCTCGTCCATGAGTACGACTTCCGGCTGTACGGCCAAAGCCCGCGCAATGCCAACTCTTTGTTTCATTCCGCCGGAGAGTTGCTTTGGGTACATGTGCTCGTATCCGGTAAGGCCCACCATTTCGAGGTATTCGCGTGAAAGGGTACGGCGTTCGGACTTTGGGATCTTGCGCATCTCCAACCCGTACTCTACATTCTCCAGCACTGTTCTCCACGGGAAGAGCCCGAAGCCTTGAAAGACCATGCTGATTTTGTCGTGCGGGCCTCGAACAGGGCCTCCCTGAAAACGTACTTCTCCTGATGTTGGAGAATCAAGTCCAGCCATGATTTTGAGTAATGTGGACTTACCGCATCCGCTCGGGCCCACAATGGTGACGAATTCGCCGCGGTCGATTCCAAAGCTGATCTCATGAAGCGCGTGAGTTTTATTGCGTGCTTCGTAGAATTTGCTTACATTCTGCAGTTCCACGTGTGGCTCCACTAAGCCCACCTCTTCGCCCAAGACTCCAATGATCCGAAAAACACCCGATCAACAACCACAGCGACTAACGCGATTGCTAGGATTGCCGCGAAACCGCTGTCAAGCGATCCGGCGCTGACGGATCCTTCGATGAAACTGCCTATGCCCGCCGCATTCGTTGCTATCTCAATAGCAATTATTATTTCCCATCCGAAGTCATACGCGAGTCTTAATCCGCTAAACATATGTGGGGATATGGCTGGTAGAATCATTTTTGTGAACGTCGAGAGCCGGCCCGATTTGAAGATGGAGGTAACCTCGAACAACTCCTTGGGGATATTTCTTGTTCCGTCTCGAACTGTGAAGTATATGGGGAAGAAGCCTGCCATTGAAGCCATTATGACCGCTGCCACACCTCCCGGGCCGAACCAGAGCACTAAGAGCGGGAGGAACGATAGGTCAGGAAG
>JBAVCK010000075.1:0-11440 GCA_049586635.1 Bathyarchaeia archaeon | reverse complement strand
ACAGGTACAAGTACAGGTACAGGTACAAGCGCGCCGATAGGTACCACAAGTACTCCTCCAGCAACAACGCCAGTAAACCAGTTGGCAAGCCAAGCGGTTAATACGGTTCAAACGCCAACACAAACGTCTCCGATCGGAGCAGTGCTGGCAGTGTTGACTGTACTCGCATTAGCCGGGTCCCTTCTAATTTTCCCGTCCCGACACTAAATAGCACTAGACAACCGCGTCTTCCTGATCCTAGCGCGCTGGCTGCCTTGGACCAAACTTAGTGAGTCTTCATCCTCGAAAGTTTTCAAAAGGACGCTGAGGCGTGCGGTAGCGCACTTTCACTGGGCGGTGCGCAAAGCGATCAGTCTCACGGGCTAATTGGTACACATCGGTTGTGTTGTCTCTAGGAGACGACGCAGTATCGCTACTCCCCACTATCGTCAACAGTCGCGTTTGGTCCACCAGGTTACAAAGACCGTCTGCGCTATCCTTCATGTCACCCAATCCGCCTTCACATATACGGGCAATACGTGCAGCACTATCCAGAGGAGACATGAAAATGCACTAGAATGCCGCGGATCGATAGCAGACATGATTTCTATTCCGTGACGATTGAATAGCTTAAACGTTCGGCCAAGGCATCCCCAGCAAAGGCGAATGACGAGGTCTCGCCTTATAGGAAACAAACGACGCGAGTTGTGAATGCGAAGTCGGTTTTTCGTCTGTGAAACGATGAAACGACAAAACGATGAAACGTCCATGTCGACCCATGAAAATTACGAAACGAGCAGAGACGCTAGGTCGCTATTTTGAAACGTACTTTTCCATGACTTTCATGACCTGCGCCATGTTCTCTCTCGCGTTACGGAGACTTGAATCTGGTCGACACATACTAGCGTTCAGTTTTGCCCCCGACGACTCCATCTCTTCCTTTACGCTAAGCCTATCACGTAGTCGCTTATTCAATTTCTTTAGGGTATCAATTTTTTCGATAAGTTCTTGCGACCGTTCGAAATCTTCCCCAATCACGATAACGCCGGCTTCTCCCACCATTTGCGACCCCCTCTTTCGCGTATTGGGAGAGTGAAAACGCCAGAAGGCTTGACCTTTGTGTCACTGCCCATTCCTAGATGTGGTTACATGAAGTTACTTGGCTAATCCGCTATTCTCCAAATCAAACGGGAAACGGTTGGCAACAGGCAATGTGGGATCCAGGGGCTTAGCCATGGTGGTGTGTGTGCGCACCGGCTGACCCACCACCACCAAACCACGACGTCAATCGACGGTTCAAATACCGGTGCCCGCGACAAACCGAGCGGCACTGATCGCCCTTCCATGTTCCTGCGCTGAGTAACAATCACGTTGATTTCTGAGTTTCTGTCAAGATTGCATGCGAAGGGCAATGGGCCTTTCACTATTGCTATTCATTACTGTTATCATAGGTAGCTAGCCCATGATCACAAAATGTCTGTTGAGGTGATTTTGTGTCCGAAAATGAGAAGAGAGTTCAGAAAGTCTGGCGAGGCGAAATAAACTGCGCGTACTGCGGAAAGCAAAATCTTGTAAGAGTTGAGAAAGAAACAATCGAGCCAGCGGTCCCAGCTGAAACAGAAATTCGAATAACTGTTGAGAAATCTGTCCAAACAGTGCTCGCTTGACGCTGTCGAATTGCACACGCAAGCAGCTAGACTTTTCGTCTGTGCGCACCATTAGACACACACTTTTTCTAACGACGAACGACGACGGTTCAAATTCCACTGCCCGCAGCGGGTGACCACACACACAATAAACTTATCAGTAGTGGACGTGGCTTTTTCTCCATGAAGCTAGCGGACATTCTTGCTTGGTATAACCTCGAATAGAATCCTGTTTGACGGCGAATAATTCATGGACCGTGTTAATCCAGGCAATGCTTCAATCGTCGTGGTCGGGTTGAACCCGACCGGCCTCGGTGCCGTGCGTTCTCTGGACAAGGGTCTTCCCCGAGATGTTCCAATAATCGGCGTTTGTGAATCAACATGGCCAGCAGGAGCTTACACTCGCCTCTGCGATAAGAAATATTACTGCCAGGACTTCGGCTCCCCCAAACTAATCGAGAACCTCATAGAACTTGGCCGAAGATTCTCGGTGAAGCCTGTTCTCCTTCTCACGGACGACATTACGGTTTTATTAGTGTCAAAACACAGGCAGCGACTCAGCCCATATTACCATTTACTTCTTCCCACCGAGGACGTACTCGAGTTATTGGTGGACAAGACAAGGTTCGCCCTCTACGCGAAAGAGAACGAGTTTTCGGTTCCGCGGACTTGGGTAATTGATGATAAAGATGACTTAGAAAAGGCGTCGGAGGAGGTTCGTTTTCCCTGCTTCCTGAAACCACGGTACCGCAACGAACAGTGGAACAGGAACGCCTACCCCAAAGGTTTTCGCTCAAGAAGCCGAGACGACCTTATCCCCCTGTACGATATGCTTCGTTCGACCGAAGAGCACTACGTACTTCAAGAGTGGATCGAGGGTCCGGATACGGAACTTCACATGTGTCAGGTGCTTTTTGATGGCGATTCGGGGTGTATTGCGTCATTTACATGCCATAAGGTGCGACAGTTTCCTGCCGAAGCAGGGAGCGCCTGCATGGCTGAGCCGACCTATTGCCCCGAGATCGAAAAGGAAACAATCCGGCTTTTTGAATCACTTCAGCTGAAGGGGCTAGGAGCCGTTGAGTTCAAGCGTGATGCAAGAGATAACCGATACAAAATAATAGAACCACGCATCGGGCGCCTAGGCACATTGTCGGAGACAGCCACCGCCAACGGAGTGAACTTTCCACTACTGACCTACGCATGCTTGACGAAGATGAATGTCTCAGAAAACCCCGTACGTGAGCCCGTTCGTTGGTTCCTAGAAGAGAACGACGTCCAATGCTGCCTTCACCTAATAAGAAACAAGAAACTATCATTACGCGAAATGGTTCGAAGCTATACCGGACCCAAATGCTTTACGTTCTTCTCCTGGAGGGACCCTATGCCGCTAGTGGCGACAATATGGAGAGACCTCCGCGGAATTGAGAGGGAGGCATTCTGGTCTTCTATGCGAGGCGGCGAAAGAGGGGGGACGCCCCACGCTGTCGTAGAAGCGGCGGACTTCTTGAACAAACGCCGGTAAATATCGGTGGCATCGATTATCCATGCTGTTGCCCGACTGGGACTAAAGTGAACCAGAGTTGAAACCAGAAATCAGTGGCATTTGTTCTAGTTCAGCGTTACAGTAGATATTTGGCAAAGCCACTTAAGCAGGTTGCGGCAACCGTAATTGCACTGGTCGAAAAATGCGGCCTCTTTCTAAACCAGCAGCTTCAAGTTTCATGTTCCGACCGCGGAGGCCAACGAGCGAAACGCTCTCTGAAGGCACTTCTTCAATTAGCTTCAGTACTCTTTCCAGCTTACGGCGCAAGAGCCTCAGGAGCGGCCGCTGGTTTACGATTGGTTCTGCGGAGAAGGCGCTGTACCGCTGCGCTCTCTGGGTCGCAAAGGCACGGGGATACATAGTAAACAGGGGATTGGTGGCGCAGGTTCTAGAGATAGCGCGACACCTGCTTGGAAGCGTTCGAGGCCGCATCACTGCTGCCGGCAAAGAAAGAGCCAGACGCCTGCTGAAGAATTATAGCAACCGGAGCGGAGTTTTCTGCTGGGCTCCCCAAGTGAGGGAATGGTTGCATGACACCAACTACATATTCTACCTAGGAGTCAACTTGCAACAATGACGACGGAGAACCCCATTCAAAGCGTCGGCGCAAAGGAAACGGAAATCAAATAACTCAATCTTCTCCCACCTCTTGAAAATGGGACTCATCAGAAGAATCGCCTCAACTGACGAATCAAATCTCGGGTACGAAGTGACGTCCGCAGGCATGCAATTCATTGCGGGTCATGACGATGTCCGAATCCGGCACGAAACGGACGGGCGGCCAAGGAATGTGACCCCGGAGCTGAGGTCCGATTCAGCTACCTTCACCTCACAGGAGGCAATTGCTCTTCTGAACAGCTTGAAGGTCAAGGCGTTCTTCGAACAAGCTCTGATGGCTCGGGTATCTATACTAATTCCTGCCCTGAACGAAGCCGAGAACATCAAGGTCCTGCTGAATAATCTAGCGTCAATCCTCCCAAGTATGGCTCAGGTCACAGTGGTTGATGGAGGAAGCAGCGATGCGACAGCCAATATCGCTAAGGCACTAGGTGCTAGGATTATACTCCAAAAAGGGACTGGAAAGGGGAGGGCTCTCCGCCAGGCATTCAACGGGGACCATGCCGGCGACATAGTTGTAATAATGGACGCAGACGGCTCTAATCGAACTGAAGAGATCCCTGTACTAATCGCAGCGATTGTTAATGGAGCGGACATAGCGAAGGGATCTCGTTTTCTGAAGGGTGGCGGATCAACCGACCTCAGCTTCATCCGCAAGATCGGCAACAAGTTCTTCCTCTCCATCGTGAACCATGCTTGGTCTGCAGAGTACACGGACCTATGCTACGGATTCATGGCCTTTAAGAGAGATCCACTGAAGAGGCTCGTACCACTATTGAAATCGAGGCAGTTTCAGATTGAAGTAGAAATCTGCATCAGGGCAAGGAGACTTGGAATGAAAGTTGTAGAAATGCCCAGTATCGAACTAAAGAGACGGCACGGGGTCTCTAAGCTGAATGGTGTTCGTGACAGCATACGAATCGCGAAGACCATATTAGGCGAAGCCTTAAGAAGCCTTCAGATAATCCGTGATTGAACCCGCAGGGACTTGTTTTCGGCGTTGCCCTCCGTAAGGGACTAATCGAATGAAGATCAGCGTCATTGGCCTAGGAAAAATGGGGCTCCTCCACGCAGGCATTGTCAATTCACTCCCAGACGCCAGAGTAACGTCCGTCTGCGAGACCGACTTCTTTCTCTCCGCGGCCGCCAAAGCTCTGCTCCCCAAAGAAATAGCGGTCTACAGAGATGTCGACAAAATGATTTTGAAAGAGGACCCAGACGCTCTCTACGTGACAACGCCTATTGATACCCACGTTCCCATAATCAATGATTCGTTTCGGGCAAAATCAAACTTGAGCATGTTTGTTGAAAAACCACTCGCGGCGTCCTACAATGAAGCGAAGGTGGCGTGCGAAGCCGCAAGCCGTTCTTCGGGGATAAATTTGGTGGGATTTCAGCGGCGGTTCTCGCCGATTTTTCGTAAGGCAAAAAACCTGTTAACAGACGACGCCGTGGGAGACCCCATCTTTTTCAGGTCGTACTTCCTGTCCTCGGATGTACTTCGCGAGGGAAGTGGATGGAGGTCGAAGAAGGGTTCAGGCGGCGTCCTGCTCGATTCCGCCCCACACTTGCTGGACACTCTAATATGGTTCTTCGGAGAACCCACCTCTGTGCTGGCGGCGAAGAGAAAAATTCACTCGAGCTCGGTTGACGATTATGTTCACGCGCTTTTCTCCTATGCTTCGGGATTGCAAGGGCACATGGATGTCTGCTGGAGCGTGAGCAGCTACCGACTCCCAGAACTACTGCTTCAGATCTACGGAAAAGACGGCATAATGACAGTTACTGACGATTTTGTCAAGGTTTCATTAAACCAGCAGAGTAGTAGCGGAAGCCGCACCTATAATCGGCAGTCTTTCCAAGTTTCAACACCCTTTCTTCTCACCGATCCAGAATACACTTTGGAAGACGCCGCCTTTCTCGAAGCAGTTCGCACTCAAGTCCCTCCTGATTCGAATTTCGTTCAGGCCGCTAAGGTCAACGCCCTCATCGACAAGATTCTTGCAAACGCAAGGTAAGGAGACCGCATCCTGAAGACTCTTCTTGTTGGAGACAACAGTTTCATAGGCGTCAGCCACCTCTCTCAGGAGAGGGCGAGAGAAAGAGCTGAAAAACTAGATGTAGCTTCGATTGTGAAAATAATTGAAGCTTCGGTCGAAGCTGGGGCTTCGGGATACACTTTCTCGACGCACCCCATCAACTTGCAGATCTTGACTGAGTTGAAGCACTCAGACGTGTTGAAGGATGGATTTGAATTGTACCCTGTGTTGCCGTATGCACAGGGTTATGTCCGGCTCGCTAATGAGAAAGGGATGAGCGGGCTCGTTAACGAGACTTTGGGCAAGCTACCGGTCTTAGATAGAGCAAGGGCTGTTATCGAGACTGGTGTTTCTGCGTTGAGATTGGACCCAATCGGGTTGATGAAATCGTACCTTGACTTGGAATTGCAACCCTACCTCAACGTTAAGCCAGAAAACAGCAACATCCGAAGCGTACTGTTACACGAAGTGGTTACTGATCTCTGTTTGGGACTCGGTAGCGTACGTATTTTGGGCGCGTTTGCACAACACATACGGGAAAGGTATCATGCCAGCCCCGGATTTGTCACATACAACCTTGTCCGATTTGTGGAGGTCTTCCGACAAGCAGGACTAGCGTTGGAAGACGTTACCGTCATGACGCCTTTCAATAGCATTGGGTACCAGATGAGTCAATCACGACAATCATGTGAGTCATGTTTGGCAACTTTGAACCAAGGTGAGGTTATCGCAATGAGTATTTTGGCAGGAGGCCATCTACCCCTCGATGACGCCCTTGATTACCTCCGGACCTTGGAACATCTTTCTGGGGTTGCAGTTGGTGTTTCATCTCCGGAGCATGCGCACCAGACATTCACTAGCCTCCGGGCAACTTAGCCGCCTAAGCTTTGGGATATGATTATGCTGCTCCTGATGCTGATTATAGCCTCATCCTGCTTCATGACCATGGCAGCCATTCTAGCCAGCTACTACTCGGCCGTACTCCGAAATCCCAAGAAAACTCAGTACCTGCGAGACTTGGATGAGGTAATGAAACGAACATTATCTGCCGACGAGTTGCCAAAGGTCACTGTACTTATGGCAATGAACAACGAGGAGACAGTGATTCACGAGAAACTAGCCGATATAGTAGCGATGGAATATCCACACGAAAAACTAGAAGTGATACTAGTCGATGACCTTTCGACCGATAGCACCGTTGCATTAGCAGAGAAGTATTTCACGGAACTAGGTTTGCGTGGAGAGATAATTAAGAACAAAAAGAGGGTTGGAATTAACGAGTGTTTCAATATAGGCTTTGAACATTCCACAGGAGACCTGATAGCCACCACAGGCGCTGACTTAATCGTAGACCGCCGAGCAATCTTAGAAGCCCTCAAGGTTCTCAAGATTATGAAAGACGTGGGCGGAGTTAGCGGTAAGCCAACACCAATCTCACGAAACTCTGCAAGCACGCTCCAGGTCGAGAAATCATACAGAGATTTCTATGATTCTATGTGCGTGGCGGAAAGCGCCATTCATTCAACATTTCCAGGGTACACAGGCTTTGCACTCATAGACAGGTCAGCATTCGCCCCAATTCCTGCTGAATATGGATCTACAGATGGAAATCTTTCGCTGGCTATTATACGGCGAGGGTTGCGGTTTGTCTGTGTACCAAACGTTGTGTTTTACGAAAAGGTCGCAGATACTCTGTCTGAGCAAATGAGGCAAAAGACGCGGAGAGCCTCAAGAATCATACAATCTGCTTTAGCAAACAGGGACATACTGTTTCGAAAGGAATGTGGAGCTTTTGGATCGGTCATTTTCCCGCTCAGATTACTCATGATTACACTTGCCCCCTTGCTTTTCCTCGTTGGATCTATCTGTGCTCTCATGGCAGTTGCCTATGTCTCCATATACGGTTCTCTACTTCTGATGTTGCTTGTCGTGCTTGCCGGGTACGTCGGAAGCAAGGTGAAACTTGGTAGACTTAGCTTGTTGCATAGTCTCAGTGTCCACGAATGCTACCTACTAATCGGCCTGCTCTTATCAGGGGGAAGACGAGGCATTTGGAGTCACAATCAGAGAAGCTGATCGATCATCAATCACTCACTCGAACGGGAATTTACTGAGGCCTACGAGGCGTAGGAGACATTCTTTGTGGCGATAAGCAGACACATTGAGAAGTCCGCCAGTTCAAAACCACACACCTACACCGTCTTGCTGGTGTGCGACTTTTCGCAAGGCCTTGTTTCACGCTTAATGGATGTCTATAACTTCTTCAGGGAACCCCCGCAGATCGTACTAGTGAGAAGAGGAAAACGAATTTCCTTCGATACGCCTCTGTCCATTCATGAGGAAACCATACCGCTGCCGGTGGTCGGACTGGAAAACTTGAGTTTTCTCAAGGCGCTTCCAGTCCTACTCTCGTATCTCCTTTGGATTTTGGTCTTGTACGGTAGGATCTGCCGCCTGAAAATTAGAGTCAAACTTGTTCATTCCCAAAACATATTTCCGCAAGGCCTGTTCGGTCTCTTACTGGCTCGCCTACTGAACGTACCCCTCATCGTCACCGCGACAGGGCGGGATGTAAACGTAACAATGACGAAATGGGCCCCCATCCGTGCTGTATGTTTGATGATCCTTCAAAGAGCTCTTGTAACTGCTGTGAGTAAGCCATTGCAGAAGACACTTCTCAAGTTCGGATTATCACAGATTCTCTACGTGCCAAATTCTGTCGATCCATCCGCTATCCCCGCTGTAGATGAGTCCGCCAAACGTGACTCAATTCTCTACGTAGGGTTGATGACGAAGAACAAACGGCCTTTGCTGCTGCTGCAAGCCTTCGAGATAGTAATTAGGGCGTATCCGACAGCAACTCTCTATATGTGTGGAGATGGCCCACAGATGGAAATCGTAAAACGCGAGATAGTAACAAGAGGACTTGCGGATCGAGCCAAGTGTCTCTCATCTGTTAGCCAGCGGACACTGAACCAGATTAGAGCAAAAACCGCTCTCTTTGTCTTGCCGTCTGCGACCGAGGGATTGTCGTTGGCACTTCTCGAAGCTATGGCTGCGGGACAAGCTGTAATTGCAAGCCGCAATGCCTCGCATGAGGCAATATTGGAGAACGAGAGAACCGCACTTCTTTTCAGAGTAGACGACTCAGAGGAATTGGCTCGTCAAATCATGGTGGCCATAAGTGACGACGATCTACGGACCAAGATTTCACAATCTGCTAAAGCTCTGATCGAGCGAGATTTTTCAAACATAGTCGTCGCTAGGCAATGGGAGAGTACCTATTTGAGCGCTCTTACCTGATCTGTCGATCAGAGAACACTAAGAAAGAACACTTTCAACTAAGGAGGGGCAACATCGTTCCAAGCAATACGAAGGACACCTCGACAGATCCACTCGTGGCACAGTCAACTCTTAAGGTAGATTACGATGGACCCTGTCCTGTCACTTCCGTATGGTCTCATAATCACGTACTGCTCCATGCTATATCATACGCTGGCATACTTACCAAGAAATAAGCAAAGTAGTGGATGTGGTACTCTCATCACTTCGATTGATGTTGACGTCGGAAATCGCGCCATCGGTAGAATAAACAACGGAAGAAATGACCGAAATGTGCACGACCGTCTTAACGAATACACGATTGGACTCGGTGAGGAATTGTCTGTCCCCGTGCTTGTCGATATGTTTGAAGAACTTGAGATGCCGGTTACTTTCGCCTTGAGAGGACAGTTGATCGACAATGACCCCTCACTTATTCGACGATTGCTGAAGTCGCGAGTTAGGTTCGACATAGGCGCCCATGGGTACTATCACAAAGAATTTCGAAAGCTATCACGCAGAGAAGCCGAGCTGGAGTTGAAGATGATCTCAGCAAGTATGAAGGTCTTTGATCTTGCGCCACGGAGCTTCGTTTTTCCAAGAAATAGCGTAGCACACTTGGACCTTATTCGGAAATACGGGTACTTGTGTTACAGAGGCAAAGGCGGTTTCGTGCGAGACGGTACTTACATAAGGAAGGTGGAGGGCCTGTATGATGTTCACCCCAGTCTTTTCATTACTCGCCACGCGATCCTGAACTGTCTCAAGAGGATTTTGGACGAATGCATTCAAGGAGGGAGACCACTGCATGTTTGGTTTCATCCGAAGGATTTAGGACTGAATTCGAGTAGTATTCAGTACGCGAATCGAACAGTGTTTCGCCCGTTCTTCGAGTATGCTGATAAGAAGAGACAAGAGGGGGCGTTGAAGGTGGAAACCATGGCCTCAATGGCAACCAAGGCCGAGAATTCGGAAAAACTCTGCTCCACTAGCGAGCATGTTGATCCGTCCAAGTCATCTTCTCAGCTGAATCGAGTGCGCACATGAGGATCCTGATGGGCACTTGATCAGGTCGGGTGGGAGGCTGTCCCTTTAACTCGGGGAAGTGATCCCATTACGAAGAATGGCATGTTTGAATATGTATTCTGGATTTCTCGACCCCTCTGAATCGCGGCCACAATGTTATCTTGGACCACACTTCGAGAATGGTGAATAGGGCCATTCTTCATGGGATTTACGAACGCGGAGCGACCACTGAGAATTCTCCAGATTATAGGTAGCCGCATATTTACTGGTGCAGAGGTAAGTGTTTACAACCTTACTGAGGCATTGATACAGAAAGGTCAAGCAGTGAGTATTCTTTGTTCGCCTGACCTGGCTCCCATTTATCAAGCAACAAAGGCGCAGATAATTCCCGCAATATACAAAGGAATTATAGGCCACCTAAATGCCGCGGTCGTCCTGGCTCTCATTAGAAACAATTACGAAATTATCCACCTCCACGGTCTGAGCGCATCCATCCTTAGGACCTTGGCCCTTGGGCCTTTCCGCAGTAAGACGATAATAACTCTACACGGAGGAGAGACGTTATTTCTCACGCAAAGGAGTGCTGGATTGTACCAGCTCTTCATCCGAAAGTGTTTGGAATTCTCAGCATCGCACGCCAATGAAATAGTCGTTGTCTCAAGCGATCTAGCCAGAGTTTTCTCCCGTTTCAGCCAGAAGTTGGTCCTTGTGAGGAATGGCATAGACGTGGAGAATATCAGGTCGACGGCGCGTAGGCATCGTCGAGAAGCAAGGGCGATGAATGACGCCAAGAAGGAGGGTGCGATTTGCCTATGCTTTCCCGGTATACTAAGTGTGGACCTTAAAGGACAAGACATTGCCATCAGATCGATTGCGAGTGTCGTGAAACTAGGGTTAGACGCCCGCCTGTTCATTCTAGGAGGAGGAAGCGATTTGGATTATTTGCAGAAACTTTCCCGACAGCTAGGGATTGAGACACGCGTACACTTTTTCGGTTACCTTGAACATGGAACGACGCTTGGATACATGGACAATGCGGATATCGTGTTAACCCACTTGGCAGGTCGAACTTACTGTAGGGGATTAAGCCAAGTTCATTTAGAGGCGGCAGCATTGTCGAAGCCAATAATTACCGCATTCGTATCGGATCTAGAGGAGTTCCGCGACGCAATGTACTTTGCCGCTGACGCGGAAGAGGTTTCAAGCATGATCATGCGAATCGCGAAGAATAGAGAAGAAGCTAGAGCTGTCGGTAGGAATGGTGC
>JBAVCK010000074.1:0-17655 GCA_049586635.1 Bathyarchaeia archaeon | reverse complement strand
CGCTCATCTCGCAGAGGTGAGCATAGGTAGCGAGATAACGCATATGGTCAAGCAGGGCTTTCATGTCAACACGCCCGCTCTTGGCCGTAGCCAACGCCTGCGGGACTCCACTGCCGGACGCCTTGGCGACTTCAATCACCCTTTCTGTGTCGAGAGACGAGAGTAGGCCGCGGAATGTGGAGCTGCTCAATTTTACAGTGTTTATCTTGCGAGCGAATCGGTCGTAGTCAGCGTACTGCTTGAAAATCTGATTTACAAGAGTGTTAAGGCTAACGTTTTGTGTTTCCGCATCCTTTTCAATCGCTTGAAGTGCCGCTTCGTCGACTCTGAAGGATTTCGGAACTGTCCTGGTTTTGCCGACTTTGGGTGGCATGGACGCTCAGATGACGACAAAAGTTATTTGGAATGTTAAGCTTGTGGCCCAACCTCGAAGACTAATCGATGCCAGCGAAAGGCCTGACGGTTTCGGTAATTCATGGAGCCGCGCGTTGGCAACAAGCTTACATATTCAATTACCACAAAACAGAGCGTTGATGATTGTATGGCAGTCGACCCAGTTTGTAGGATGAACGTTCAGGAATCCCAGGCGAAGTACACTAGTTCACAGAACGACAAGAAATACTATTTCTGCTCAGCTGCCTGTAAGTCAGAGTTCGACAAGAACCCATCTAAATACACGTAACCGCTCTGAAAAAAGGGGGAGGGTGGATCCACCCATCTTGGGGTGGTGCCAAACGGTGCCAAACGAAGGTGACCCTCGCCTCATTTTACGCCTCGGTCCCCTAATACGAAGCGATCTACAGACCCGGGAACAGATTGGATTTTTCGATTCCTCACGTCTGGCTCCTTTCCTAATCACTAATGATAATAGCTTGGGTTTGCAGCATCAGGTCCAGGAAAATCTCTTAATTTGGCGCTCGCTCTGCAATGCAGAGTGTTACAGCATCGAGCAAAGATTCGCTTGTACGACCTGATTGTTGTGGGAGCAGGGCCTGCAGGAGCTTCAGCCGCGAGAACCGCTGCCCAACTGGGACTGAAAACTCTCCTGCTCGAGAAGGATAAACTGCCGCGAAACAAACTGTGTGGTGGAGGCGTAACCCCTAAGGTCCTCAAATTACTCGGCTTCGCCCTACCCGATGAACTCATCGAATATGCTGCCCGATCGACAAGAATTCATGTTGGGGAGGGCTGCTTCAACTTTGAAACAGACCGCACGCTTGTCTATATGACCTCACGCACCAGGTTGGACTCATTCTTAGCGGACAAAGCTGTGGAGGCCGGCGCAGAACTCAAAGATGGAACTCCCGCACACCGAATCGAAGAAAACGATTCCCATATCCAAGTGAAAGCTTCCAATGGCTCATTTCAAGGAAAGATGCTTATCGGCGCTGATGGGATGGGTGGCCCAACAGCGAGTTACGGGCAACTCTATGACCGGTGGAAACCCCACCAAGTCGCCTACGGCATCGAAAGCGAAGTTCCTGTTGGAGAGGGAGGTGTACACGATTTCGTTGGTCCCGAATCTTATTTTGACATATACTTCGGCGTCTCCGCTGCCGGGTACGGCTGGGTTTTCCCAAAGGACGACCACCTGACAGTCGGAGTGGGATGCCGCCTGAACAGGCTTCGTGACGCGCACGCCCTGTTCGACGGGTTTGTGAAACAAATCCCACAGCTGCGGGGGAGAGAAATCCCGAGGCCTCAGGCTCATTTAATTCCACTCGGGGGAGTTGCGAAGGTGCCCTCGGCTGCTGACAGAATTCTGCTCGCTGGGGATTCCGCGGGATTCGCCGAGCCCCTTCTCGGAGAGGGAATCTATTTCGCAATATTGGGCGCACAGATCGCGGCACAAACAGCCGCTGAAGCTTGCCAAAAGAATCGGTTTGACAAGGATTTTCTCGAGCGCTACGGTCAACGTTGCCGAAAGGCCTTTGGCATCGATTTCGATGTTGCCTACCGCGTTGCCTGCTTCAGCTACTTAGAGCAATACGACATGAAACGAGTTGCCAAATTCTTCTTCTCCGAACGGAAAGTGCAGGAGTGCATGGTGGGATTGATGGATGGGTCGTTACGGTATCGGGACCTGCAAGCCAAGTTGGCGTGGCCGTACTTCAAATACAGGCTTGCCAAGCTAGGACTACCCTTCTATTCTTGAAACGCGCCTATACACTGAAAGCCCGCGTTGCCATATTTTGGCGTGAGCAACAGATGCACGCAGATTTCGACAGAAATGAGTTCTTCAGTCGGCAGTTGGTCCTGAAGGAACTCGGTTCGAGCGGCCAAAAGAAACTGCATGACGCGAAAGTTGCCGTTGTGGGATTAGGTGGCTTAGGAAGTGTTTCAGCGCTCTACCTTGCGCTCGCAGGCGTCGGAAAACTAACGCTCATAGATCAAGATACTGTAGAAGTGAACAATTTGCACAGGCAGGTTCTCTATTCGCTGGGCGATATCAGGTATCCGAAGGTGGAAGCTGCTGCACGCAGAATTGGTATGATCAATCCTGATGTTAAAGTAAATCCCGTCCCGGAGAACTTGGATGCCGAGAACGTCTCGGCGATCTTAGATGGAGCGGATTGCGTTGTGGATGGGCTTGACAACATGGAAACGCGGTACATTATCAACCGTTCTTGCGTGACGAGGAAGACACCGTTCGTCTTTGGGGGGGCAATCGGGATGGAAGGGAACGTAGCAGTATTCAAGAGCCCCGAAACCCCATGTTTAGAATGTGTCTTGCCGGGTCTGAACGACGTGGACCTGCCAACTTGCGATACTCGTGGTGTGCTGGGTGCTACCACTGGAATTATTGGAGCTATTCAGGCGATGGAGGCAGTGAAGGCGCTTGCGGGAATCGACCCCCAATCGATGGGAAGACTGCTGATATTCGATTTCGCACAGTCTGAATATCGAACAGTGAGGTTGAGCATCCGTGCTGACTGTGGAGTCTGCCAAGCAAAGCTGACTACTACACCAACCTATTCTCGTAGGTTGGCCTGGCTGTGCGGATCAGGGACTGCGAATGTCAACCCGGAGAAGCCCTTGTCCGTTGACTTGGACCAACTGGCTAGAACTATCGGACGAAATCACAGGGTATTATTGACGACGCCAATGGTTATCGTCTTCGACTTCAGTGGGCATGAAGTAAGTCTATTTAGGAAAGGGCGGATGCTGATCAAGAACGTACGAAACGAGAAAGAGGCACTCGCAATTTCAGCCGAGGTCGCCAAGCTAGTCGGTGAAGGGTGAAAGAAACTGTCGCTACAGTCTCCACAAACAATAGAATCCACGGAACTCAGACTTTCCGGGAGAGCCGTGTGCCTCATTTCCGGCGGTATCGATTCCCCAGTCGCAGCATGGTTATTGATGAGGAAAGGCGTAGAACCGGTTTTCGTCTACTTCGATAATTACCCACTCTGCGACCAAGCAGCCGAGAGCCTTGCCATCGAAACTGTTCGCAGGCTCTGCGAGCGAGCAAAACTTCAGGAGGCACGCGTATACGTTGTCTCTCACGCGCCCGACCTCCAAGTTATCTTGTCCAAGTGTCCAGCGAAGTTCGCTTGCATGCTTTCGAGGCGGATCATGTTTAGAGTTGCCGAAGGAATAGCCGACCGAGAGCGGTGTAACGCAATTGTCACAGGTGACGCTGTCGGGCAGAAAGCCAGCCAAACGCTCCAAAACATCGTAGCAGCAGACTGTGTGCTGAATAAGGTTCAGGTGCTTAGGCCACTCGTGGGAATGAACAAGCAGCAAATCGTGAAGTTCGCAATTGAAATTGGTACCTATGAAGTTTCAATCCGCCCAGGGGTCGCTAGCTGCGGAGTTCCAACAGACAACCCAAGCACCTCAGCCAGGAGGGACCGACTGGCTGAGGTCGAAACGGCATTGGACATTGACGGCATGGTGGCTAGGGCCGTTCAGTCCGCTCGTGTTCTGACCGTCTAGGCTCGGCTTCCGAACTCTTTCAAGGCTAGGCGCATAACGTTCGTGGCAGCCTCTCGCGCAACCTGTTCCGTGTCCGCTTTTCTTACTACCATTCGCCCATCTCGCCTAAGAGTAATCTCCTGTCCGCTCGAATTCTTCAGCACAACAAAATGGGGAGTCCACATCATCACTTCGTGCTCGCGGATCGACTTATCCTTCATGCCTTCGATGTTGATTGCAAGAGCCTTCCTTGGGATGGCTTCAATTGAAAGGTGATCCGAACATAACTTGAAGAACAGCGGCACCTGGTCTTCTTGCGAATCAACCATCACTATCACATGACTCAAGAACCATCGGCAAATTACAGCTTTACGTGCAGGTTTATTAGAGCTATGTGGCTGAACGGTTGATTCGCCGGGGAAAATGCCGGGGTTGGCCTTTGGGTTTGACGCCTATGGCCACCGAAGGCCGAACGGTCCAGGCGGCGGGCTGCAGTAGACTAAAGCTTGCCGCAACCCGCAGTATAGAAAGCAAGAATCGCTGAGGTGGGTTCAATTCCCATCCCCGGCTCCACAACTTGTGGTTTGACGTTTGCGGCACAAACGGCTCTGAAATGATCTGTGGCGCCCCTGGCACTCTTTCATGCCGGCAATTTCCTCCGCAAGGGTTTTTACGTTTGGCCGATACTGGGCACAACATGAATCCCGACGATTCACAGCTCGTATTACTTAGGATCGAGGACAAGGCGAAGTATGAAGATGCAATCGCCTACATGTATGCGGGGACCGACCCGGAAGCCGTTCACAAACCCATAACCATCTACAAGGAAAAGAATGCCAACGCGTACTTAGTCGCAGGGCGCTATGCGAGCTCCACTGATACTCACCTCAAATACAAACCGTTGAATGAAGACGAGAGGAAGGTCGTGGTCGAGAAGCTCGGCTCGGGCAAGGTTATCAAGTTTCTGTCAAATGAGCCCAGTTCGCTTCCCTGACACAGCTTTTGATGATTAGATTTCCCGTTCGGGCTAATGGTATCGCGTGCGTGTACCGGGCAGAATTGATGTCCTAACTTGAGCTTCCGCAACTTTGTTGAGAGCGCAATAGCCCTGTTTGTTTTTGCCTCCGCATATGCTTTGACACGAATTGCCCTTACAGAACTGCCACCGCTTACGGTGGCGGCGCTCCGATTCGTATTGGCATCATCTCTAATCGTGCCACTGACTCTCTTTCACTACCGCGGAAGCACGTCGGGCATGACGAAGCACGACCTATCGATCGTGTTTGGTTTGTCGATTGCTCAGATATTCATGCCCAACCTGCTGCAGAACATTGGGCTCGAGTACACCACCGCCTCCATAAGTAGCGTCCTCCAATCGACAACCCCAGTCTTCACTTTGCTGCTCTCTTTCACCCTCCTAAAGGAGAAGGTCGCGCTGAGAGAAGTAGCAGGTGTTATGGTTGCGATGCTTGGCGTAATCCTTCTTTCGACCGGAGGCAATCTCCCGAACCTTGCTGGGTCGGTATTTGTCGGAAACCTGCTTCAAGTGGGAGTTGCAGCATCTTACGCTCTGTCTGGAATCGTTGGGAAGGTCTTACTGAAGAAATACCAACCGATGTTCGTAGTAACACTAACATTTGTTTTCGGTGCCGCATTGTTCACGTTTTCCGCGTTTGTGTTCGAGAGGAACCAGTGGCCGGCGGCACTGTCCAACGAGGTCATAGTGGCACTATTGCTTCTTTCCTTCATGTACTGTCTTGGGCTTGTATGTTGGTATGATGTGCTTCAGCGTACTGGAGTGTTTCGCCTCTACGTTCTTCTCTTCACGATGCCCGTTCTGGCCGTCTTGATTTCTGTCATCGTCCTAAAGGAAAGTTTCACAACCCTCGATATTGCTTTCTCCGGCTTAACAATGATGGGCGTTGGCATAACACAGTTCGGCAAGAACAATTAAGTAGTATCTCAGTATCACAACAGCCCTGCAAAGTATAGGAATGGTGCCACAGGTGAGCTACGATTCCTTCGAAAGCATCGCCGAAAAGCTGAAGCTGAGTGAAGATGAGAAACGCGCCGCCGCTACGTTGGTCCTGCTTAATCCAGACTTGCTCGTGGCGCAGTATCCGAACAGCAAGGCAATTGCGTGTGCAGCTGAAAATCTACTCAAAAACGGGAATTCAGTCGTGGCAATGAATCGATTTGCAAGCGCGGCCAAACTTGCGCTTTACGAAGGCGACCCAACTTCAGCAAAGGCGTATCTCGAAAAGGTCGTCTCTATCGATAAAGGCTCCTCGTTTGGCGTCGTTTTGAGCAACTTCAGCGATTTTTCTCGGTTTGTGGGTGAATTCTACAAGAGTAAGACCGGCCGCGTTAGCTAGGTAAGAAAGTTTTGACGCCGTCTTAGCCACGCCCGGTCGAGTACGTTATTGCTGTGACTGCAACACCCGTTAAGAAGAGGATTATTCCGACCAAAAGCCAGGCCAGCCAAACAGGCATCAATATCGCCAACCACTTTACAGCACCTATGGCCAGAAACGCGATTCCAAGAACAGAGATGACGACTCCGGCAAGAATTAGTCCGACGGCCCGAGCAACCCGTTTTGCCAATCTTTCCGCAGGTTTGACAATGCCGCCTAAGGCTTCTCGCAGAACCAAGCGCGCGAGCCTCTCCAACAACGTGGAACCTTCCTTTTCTGGCAATCTCTGGTCTCCTAGTCGCCGGCCCTCGATAACGCAACTCCTAGTGCCATGCCGGCCACGAAAGCGACGGCAAGGGTTAGTAGGGGCTGTTCCGTAACTTTCTGTGCGGCTCTTTGTTGAAGATCGTCCATCTGCACCTTGAGTTCGCCTAACCGTTTGTCCATGTCTTTCCGGAGTTCCTTTACGTACTGCTCGGTCTTCTCGGCCTCCAGGTCTTTTTCCCTTTTCGACAAATTACTGCTGCCTCATGATATGAATGTCAACGGGATTTCTTGTGCCCATTAGATAACGAGGCGCCGACAAGCAAGCCGAACGCAAAGGCCAATCCTGTCACTAGGAGCGGGCTTTCTTGAGCTGCTTTGCGGAACTCTCGCAACAGGTCGATAGGCGCATGCATGTCCAGTATGTCTTCAATTTCCTCGTCGGGGAAGTCAGTCTTTTTTTGTGCCGGCTTCGACATGTGTGCCCATTCCGCTAACGAAGGTGCAGGCAAATAGGTATTTGCGTTCCGCGTCATGCCTGCAAGCAGCTTTGAGATGGCGGAGCTATAAAGCAGGAGCCTTGGACAGGTATGTTGAGGCGCGCACGATGCCGATTGAGAAAAGGCAGACTAGCTATATTCTGTCACGACTCCGGGAAGCTAGAAAGCCGTCTTCAGACCTTACGTCGAGCGTGGAAGACTACCTAGAAGTCATCTACGAATTGATGAAAGAGAAGGGATACGCTCGGTCGGTTGACATTTCTGAGTACCTAGGCGTCAAGTCGCCAAGCGTTACAAACATGCTGCAAAGGCTCCACGGGATGGGGCTAGTAGTCTACGAGCGCTATCGGGGAACTACGCTAACCGAAAGAGGCAAACGCTTGGCGCGTTCAGTGGAACAACGCCACCTCGTCATCACTCAGTTTCTTCGGATTCTTGGTGTAAGCGAGAACATTGCGAATTCAGATGCCGAAGGAATTGAACACCATGTCCACGAAGCAACCATCGACCGCATCGCTAAATTCGTCGAATTTGCCGGGAAGAACAAGACTTGGTTTGAGGCCTTTGAACGTTCGACGAAGAGCGACGGACCTTAGTCCTTGTTGTCAACTGCTTGGCTTGCCTAACTTTATTGGGGGAGCATCTAGTCGTAAGAACGGTTGAGTATTCACAGGTATTTTTGTGCGCGTTCAGCTATGGCGTCGGCCATTTCTGAGAGGCGGGCAGTGCCACCCAGGTCGTACGTTACTTTCTTTCCTTCCGCGATGACATCGCGCGTTGCTTTGAATATGGCTTCAGATTTCTTCTTCTCGCCTAGGTGTTCCAGCATCCAGGCGCCTGCTAGCACCGTTGCCGTGGGATTTACCTTGTCCTGGCCCTTGTAAGCCGGAGCGCTTCCATGTGCCGGCTCAAACATTGCGTAATTATCCCCGAAGTTCGCGGAGTATATGCACCCGATGCTCGCAACCAGCGCTGAGACCTCTTCGGAGATTATGTCCATGAAAAGGTTCGTTCCGAATATGATGCTCTCATTGAAACGCTGCGGGTTCTTGATAAGTTGCTGCGCAAAGTTGTCGATGAAATACTCCTCCAAACTGATCCCAGAGTAATCCTTGTGCACAATCCTCGTTGCATCCATGAAGAGCCCGTCCGTTTCCTTCAGTATATTCTGTTTCGTGATGGCGAAGCAGCGCTTCCACCCTCGCCGTTTCGCTTCCTCAAAAGCCCGCTTAGCGAGCTTCTGACTTGGCTCACGTGTGATCTTGCGAAAGGCGATAGCAACATCATTCGATAGGCGATGTTCGATTCCTGAATAGAGGCCTTCAGTAGCCTCACGAACGCAAACTAGCTCCACATCGCCAAGCGGTCGTTTCGTCCCCTCGAACGTCTTCACAGGCCGAATGTTCGCGTAGAGATTCATACGCTGACGAATACTAACCGCCACACTCCGCGGAGTGTTCGGGCCAGCAGGTGTAGTCGTTGGGCCTTTCAAGCACGCGTCCGCAGCTTCGATTATCTTCCAACTCTCATCAGGTACCAGTGTTGCCCCACCATGGGCCTGCCACCATTCAAAGCCTGCGTTGCACGCAAGAATTTCCACGTTCGTGCCAACGGCCTTCAAGACTTTCAGGGTCGCATCGATAAGTTCAGGGCCAGTTCCGTCCCCTTTGATCAAAGCGACGCTTTTCGCCAAGAGTCATCCGAGCGCAACGAGTAACCTTGATAGTTAAAGTGTTGGCTCCCGCTCCGGGGAAAGTGTTGGCGGGCGGGGAGGGATTCGAACCCCCGACCTCAGGCTCCGGAGGCCTGTGCCCTATCCAGGCTAGGCTACCCGCCCTGCGAAAGAAAGAGTGGCTTTTCATGTATAAGCGTGGACGCGATAAGATTCTAAAAGCAGAGAACCAATTTTAAGGCGAACAACCCCTTAGCCATTTGACTGAAGAACTGCCAAAAACTGGAAAAATGGTCAACTTGGCGAATATTCTCCAGCAATTCAGGGAAGAATGTGTCAGCGCCCTTCGCGGTGCTCTGGAGAAATCGTTTCCGGACTGGGCAACAAAGATCCCCCGTCTCTCCGTGCCACCGTCCCTCGAATTCGGCGAATTGACATCATCAATTGCTCATGAAATTGCGCGTCAGAAGCAGCTTCAGCCACAACAAGTTGCCCAAACAATTTGCGCCTCCCTACGCCTGAAAAAAGAGTCGCTCCTGACGAAGGTCGAGAGCATTTCAGGATACGTGAATTTCAAAATGGATTACAGGATTGCTGCCCCTCTTATCCTCGCGCAAGCCCTCGGAGAGGACACGGCATTCGGGATTGAGAAGTCAGAGCATCCGATGAGGGTGACAGTCGAACACACGAGCGCTAACCCGAGCGGTCCCCTAACCATGGGCCACGCACGGAACGCCATTCTTGGCGACGTGCTAGCACGTTTGCTGAAGGCAAGAGGCCATTCAGTCAACAGGAGGTTCTACATTGATGACATGGGCCGGCAAGTGTCCATTCTCGCATACGGCTACAGACTCCTCAAGGAACCTGAACCCCAAGGCAAGGTAGACCACTGGTTCGGCCGCCTCTACGCCTGCACGAACTGTGCAGTTCAGATTGAAGCCACGAAAATGAAACTGAAGCAGATTGGAGAGGATCTAAACAGCGAACAAAAAACCGAGCTTCAGCAGAACCTCGACGAATGGGTAGGGATAGCTGCGGAACTCGAGACAACTGATGGTGAGCTCCTGGCAAGAGTTGTGAAGGCCGTAAGTGCAGACCCTGACCCTGAGAAGGCCATCCAGGATATCGGCCGCAAATACGAGCAAAATGAGAAGGAAACCGTTGCTTTGGTCAGGAAAGTTGCTGAACTATGCCTAAGTGGCATGAAGGCCACCTTGACCGAAATGGACATCACATTTGACACCTGGGATTGGGAAAGCGAACTACTTTGGAATGGCCATGTTGAGAAAGCGCTCGCCAAACTAGCCAACCTGCCTTTCGCCAAAAAGGAGGGGGCATCCGTGGCGTTGGACGTTAACGCGATCCTCGACGCCTATTCACTACGAAAGGAATTCGGCCTATCCGAGAGTTATGAGGTCCCTCCAGTGACTGTTGCTCGTAGTGACGGAACAACCCTTTACCCAACAAGGGATATCGCGTATTCAATCGTAAAGTCCACCGATGCCGAGAAAGTGATAAATGTAATCGCAACAGAGCAAACTTTACCTCAGCTCCAAATTCGGCTCGCACTCTTTGCGCTCGGCGAACAAAGAGCGGCACGTAACCAGATTCACTATGCGTACGGCCTTGTCGAGCTACCGGGCGGGATCAAGACTTCTAAACGCCGAGCGCATTACGTAGCCCTTGACGACGTAATCCAACAAGCAAAAGCCCGAGTCGAACAAACAATGGCACAAAGAAAAGAAGAACTTGGGCCGAGCGAAGCCAACAAAACGGTTCAGAACATAGCACTCGGCGCAATCAGATTCACCTTGCTCAACATCAACAGTACGAAAAACATGACATTCACCTGGGACCGGGTACTCAGCTTGGAGCGCAACAGTGCCCCCTTCATCAATTATGCCTACACAAGAGCGGGGAGCATTCTTCGTAAACTTGGCGACTTCCCCGAAAATGCCGATTGCTCCCTTCTCACGCATCCCCTTGAACTCTTACTCGTGTTCAAAATCGCGCAAATGACCGATGTGTTCTGCGAAGCTGCGGACCAACTCAAACCGGAAGAATTGGCCGGGTACGCGAATTCCATAGCCGAAAAATTCCACGAATACTACGAGAAGGTGGACGTCATACACGCAGACACAGGTGTTAAGAACGCAAGGGCATGGCTAGTTAGAGGGATTCAGGTTGTACTCCGCAACTCGATGGAGTTGCTGGGAATCAACGTAAGTGAAAGGATGTAACAGTTTGAGCAGGAATTCAGCGAACCTCGGTTGGCGAGCGATAAAGAGTAATCTCACGCTTAATTTGAGCCTACGGAGCCTATATGACAAACTTTTCCTTGTGCTCTTTGTTGTCGACATATTTCTGCGGGCCATCTGGCTCGACAAACCCGCGGGTTCGCTAATCTTCGATGAATGGTATTACGTTAATGTTGCACGCGTCATACTCGGACTCAAACAGAGCCTCGGCTCCAATTCGGCGCCACCATACGTCAATGTGCCACCAGGGTTAGACCCGAACCATGAACATCCCCCTTTAGCAAAACTGCTGATTGCATTCTCAATGTACCTGTTGGGAGACAATGGTTACGGTTGGCGCATTCCCAGCGTGATCTTCGGTTCAATCGCCATCCTCGTCTTCTACCTGCTGATGAAGCGGCTTGCAACGTACAAGATGGTTCCCCTAGTCTCCACTTTCCTCTTTTCCTTCGATAACCTTGTCTTTATTCAAAGTCGGATCGCAATCCTCGACATCTTCGCGTTAACCTTCATGCTGCTTGGGCTCTACTGGTATTTCTCAGGCCATTCCCACTTGAGCGCGATAGGGATGGCGCTCAGCGCCTTGACCAAAATTACCGGACTAGCAGGCATCCTCATTATAGTAATCCTGCACGTGGTAAGGTTCACCACAGGCCGTTCATCACGGAGGAATTGGAGTGAATTCTTTTCCTGGTTTGAGAAATATGTCGCTGTTTGGCTGGCATGCTTTCTATTGTTGCTCACAATCATGGACCGTTTGTGGGTGGGTTATTCCAACCCCTTCGACCATATCAAATACATACTGAGCTACTCAGCAGGGCTAGTGTCCCAATGCCCTAATGGAATCATAAGCTGCCCTTGGCAGTGGCTCCTTAACCAAGTTCAGATTCCCTACCTAGTGGTAAACGTTCAAGTCAGCTCTGGTACGACTTCGAATAGCTACGCCTCAATCAAATTCCTCGGAGCAATGAATCCTGCTATTCTGTACTTGACCATTCCTGCAATGATTTACATGGCATACAGCTACTATCAGAAGAAGAGCGACCTAACCTTGCTTTCACTGGTGTGGTTCGCGGTCGCATACCTGCCGTTTTACCCTGCGGTGATATTCGGACAACGAGTTACATACCTCTTCTACTTCCTGGCCGCGGTTCCCGCTATATGTGCGGCCATAGCCCAAATGATTGCCGACCAAAACCCACCGAAGCTGGTTCTAGTGTTCTATCTCGCTGTGGTTTTGGCTAGTTTCTTCTCAATGTTCCCCTTTAAGGTCATACCGACATAGAATCCAAGGCTTAACTCAACAACCTAACCGAAATTGACAAATACGAAGCTTGAAGCTTACGCACCTTCGCTCAAGCATTCCAGCGAAGCATACCACATCAGAGGACTTTGCAATACTAGGAGGTGACGAAGGCATGGCACAGGAGAAGGCAGCTCAATCCCCACCAAGGCAGGAAGTGAGGGCTCGACAGCCTATTCCACCGGACACAATTCTGATTGGAAAGAAGCCTATAATGGCCTACGCGACCGCCGTAATGATGCATTTCCAGGCAGGCGCTCAAACTTTGAGCGTTAAGGCTAGAGGGCGGGCGATCAGCACAGCCGTGGACGTTGTCGAGGTTGTACGCCGCAGATTCTTTGCAGGGAAACTCGCGGTCCAGGAAATAAGCATCGGAACTGAAGTGCTCGGGGAAGCTGGCGACACGAGAAACGTTTCATCAATCGAAATCAAACTGAAGAAGATATGACATGGGTGGCCACACCGGAACGCACGGTCTGAGGTGAAAATCCAAGTTTCTTTCGCTGTTTTTCGGTTTACAGTAGGTTTAGTAGAGTTGTTTGTTGAATCCTAGACCGAATTAGTGGGATCAACAAGATCCGGCTCGGGATGGTTGCCTTTCACGCATACTAGGCCGGAGCTTGTTTCTGTGTTACATCAGAATATTGCGCACGTCTAGTTCCTGAACGATGATTATGAGAAACCCCTTTCGGTGACTCACTGAATCTTGACAGTTTTCTTGCATGAAATTTGAATAGCATTCGTTCGCGTACGCAGAACAAACACGAAGAATTGTTGTAAGCACAAACTGGTGAAAGTGATAATGAACCAAGGATTCCTAAAGGACTGGGATAACGACGAAAAAGAGCCTGTTTTCTCACGAGTCGGTGACCGATTCCATCACAAACCGGCTGTAAAGGAACAGCTCTCTTCGGCGCTCTACAGACTAAACGTTCAGAAAAACAAGCTTGAAACAGCCGGTAATCGCATGCAACAGCACGACAAGGAGATTTTCGCGAAGTGCGTCAGTTCACAGATGGCTCATGACAATGCACGAGCGATGATGTATGCGAACGAGTGCGCAGAAGTGCGCAAGATGGCCAAGGTGACGGTTCAGTGCCAGATGGCCCTAGAACAAGTCTACCTACGCCTTCAGACAATTGAGGAATTTGGCGACGTGGCCAAAATGATGGCGCCCGTAGCAAGCGTTGTCCACTCAATCAAGAGCCAGATTTCGGGTGTAATGCCCGAGGTAGGCTTCGAACTCGGACAGATAGGAGAAGTTCTAAGCGGCGTCGTTGACGAAGCAGGCGAAGTCACCGGGTCAAATTATGATGTGAACGCATCTGGGGAAGAGGCTCAAAGAATCCTCGGCGAGGCAAACACCATTGCGGAGCAGCACATGAAGAATATCTTCCCAGACCTCCCGAGCAGCGGGATTGCATCTCGCCCGAAAGTTGGCGAAGCCGGAATTTCTCACTAGAGGATCAATTCGCCTTGACCCTGACCGTAGAACAGATTGGAAGGTACCTTGGGCAGCCGCTTGAGGATCCGATGGGGCGGCCCTCAGGTAAGCTAGTCGGCCTTACAGCGGATATCAAAGACGAGGTACAAGCCGTCCAAGTAGCCTTGGGGGACGGCGGGGTTGCAGAGTATCCGATAAGTTCCGTCAGAGTCATCGACGGACATGCGATTATACTAGAGGCGTGGCGCGTCGAGGCCGAGGATCTCAAAAGGGAACACGACATCGTCAAGAGAAGAAGGCAAGCGCTCGACCTGCTTCTAAGAGACGGAGATATAGACCAAACCGAGTACAACCAACTCCGAAACAGCTACGAGGACATAAACAAAGAGATCATTGCAAAACGCGAACAAGTAGTTGAAACGCTGAAGGAAGAGGTAGCAAAGCTCGAACAACAAATCAAAGACCTTCAAACAGCCCTAACGAACAATAAGATGCTCTACACAGCTGCTGAAATCGACGAGAACACATACCACTCTGTTACCGGATCCATTCGAGCGGGACTCGAAATCGCTCGAAAAGAGCGAAAGGACATTGACAACACCAAGGAATCACTGCAAACGATCGATAACCTAGACGCCTCAATAACGACCATTGAAACCTCGGCCCCGCCAAAAATACCTGATGTTGTAGTAATCAAGATGCGAGAATCAGCCTAACCACGGTAGGATGTGGTTACCTTCTCCATCTTTAGAAAATTTGAAGACAAGGTTCACCCCGTACCACTAAAGGAGCGAATAGAGCACGCCTCATTCAGGCTCAACGCGCAACTTGACAAACTGGAACACATGTATGCGCGCCTCCACCAACGTGACACTGACCTTTTCCAACGCTGTGTGGGTGCTCAGCTCTCAAACGACTTAGGACATGCCAGAATCTACGCCAATGAATGCGCCGAAATACGAAAAATCGCCCAAGTTGTCTTGGGCAGTCAGCTAGCCTTGGAAAAAGTAATCCTCAGACTCGAAACGGTCGGAGAATTCGGCACAATCATCTCCGACATAGCTCCCGTCATGGGCATAGTTAAGGAAACGAAATCAAAAATCGCCGGAATTGTTCCGCAAGTAGCCGATGAGCTCGAAGAAGTCAACAACTTGCTGGGGGACCTAACCTACGAAACCGGCGAAGTAACGACAAGCACGCTATCCGTGGAAACGTCCGACGCAGAAGCGAGGAAAGTCCTCGAGGAGACTGGTCTGATCGCAGAACAGAAGTTGCATGAACATTTCCCAGACCTTCCGACCATAGAAGCAACTCAAAAAGTGGCAGTTCCCGAACCTGCGATCCCTGATATGGAATCGGGCATCGACGACCAAGTTTACAATTACGCCAGAAAACATGACGGTGAGATGAGTGTTGAGTCATGCGCGGAAGAGCTGCATGCCTCCCCGATTGAAGTGAAAACTGCCATACAGAGACTACGGGAAAACGGAAAGGTCGTAATCGAATAATCAGCGAGTGCTTATTCATGCAACTTTCGGCCTCTGAAGAACTCGAGCAAATGGCTGCAAGATTCGCAAACGAGGCAGTACAGTTTGATAAGCAAGGCGCAAAATCGAATGCGATTTCAAGGTACGAACGGACAGCTGAGATACTGCTGAAACTCTGCACGTTCTACCCGGAAGCCCCCCAAACCCGACTGTACATGCAACAGGTCGAAAATTGCAAGCGTAGGATTAAGGAGCTTAAGGATGAGAATGGGCACTTGGATGAGCGCCCAAGCCTAGGGCAATCCACAAAACTTGAACACCTCGTGTTGGCAGAGAAACCGAACATCAAGTGGGGTGAGATAGCCAATCTCCACGACGCCAAGAAGGCCATCGAGGAATCTATAGTCTTTCCAGTAAAGCGCCCAGACCTTTTCCCATTAGGGTGGCCGAGAGGAATATTATTCTTCGGCCCACCGGGCTGCGGCAAAACCCTTCTAGCTGCTGCAATTGCCACTGAGATTGATGCAGTATTCTACAGCGTTGACGCTGCTTCGATAATGTCAAAGTGGCTAGGTGAGTCTGAGAAAAATGTCGCTGAACTCTTTGGTTCAGCACATAAAGCATCGAAGGAAGGACACCCCGTCATAATTTTCGTTGATGAAGTAGACTCGCTGGTTGGAATTCGAGGAGACGAAGTAGGTGGCGAGGTTAGAACCCGCAACCAATTTCTCAAGGAAATGGACAGCATCTTGGACAATAAACGCCAGAGCCACGTATACGTGATTGGAGCAACGAACAAGCCTTGGGCTTTGGATGAGCCATTCATACGCAGATTCCAGAAGCGAATCTACGTCCCACTCCCCAACTCTGAAGCTAGGAGAGAACTGTTTAGCATTTACGCGAAGGAGCTCCGGCTCGACCATGACATAGACCAGGAGACGCTAATTCAGAAGACGGAAGGATACTCAGGGAGCGACTTTCGTGACATATTCCAAGGAGCCCAAACAAGAGTCGTGCGTGAGTTATTCGAAGGCAGCACTCCGAAGGCTCAAGGTCAAGCACGACCGATTACTATGGACGATTTCAGAGAAATCTTGAGAAGACGCAAACCAAGCGTTTCGCTCCAAATGCTGGGCCTTTACGATAAGTGGTTTGAAACATACAAAGCACTTTGAGGTAAGAATGAAATGATAGATTCAGTAGACTACAAGATCCTAGCGGAACTTGTTGAAAACGCCAAGTACTCCTTTGCGGAAATCGGACGAAAGCTGAGCCTTCACCCAAATGTTGTCGCCTACCGCGTGAACAAGTTAGAGAAGAACGGGGTAATCAAGGACTATACAGCCGACCTGGACCTGGAGAAACTTGGAGTCGCCGAACAAATTCTAGTTGGCGCCAGCTTCCCGAGAGACACAGAAAGAGATGCTATCATTGAGAAAATTGCGGCGATCCCACAAACAGTGAAAGTAGTAAGCTCACTGGGCGAACCCGAAGGGCTTGTCTTCCTAGTGGGAAAGAACAAGTCGGAAATCGAGAAGTTGATGACGAAACTACGGTCCCTCAATGTCAAGATCGAATACACCGGATCAATAATACGAATTTTCGAGGAAGGCAGGCTGGGCAATTTCCTGAAGATCTTGGCCAACGAACACGAAAAAGCAACGAACGAAAGCGGCGGGAATGGAACACTCACAAAGGGGTGATAGATATAATGTTCAAAGAGAGAAATCCGTGGAGTAAAAAGCTCAAGGAAGCAATACACCCTACCCCTATGAAACAGCGCATCAGCGAATGCCTGTTCAAGCTAAAGGTTCAACAACGAAAACTCGAGCGGACGTCATACCATATGCAGGAACGCGACCAAGCGCTCTATGGAAAATGCGTTCTAGCGGTTCAAGGAAAGAACACTGAACTCGCATCAATCTATGCCAACGAATGCGCCGAACTCAGAAAGATAGCGAAGGTCGTCTTACACAGCGAACTAGCCCTCGAACAAGTTACGTTACGATTAGAAGCTGTGAACGAGTTCGGTCAGCTAGCCTACACGATGCTGCCGGTCGCCGGCGTGGTAAGAACACTAAAATCGCAGTTGGAGGGCGTGATGCCCGAGGTCTCATTAGAACTCTCCAGTGTAAACGAAACACTTGAAGAACTGAGCGTGGAAGTTGGAGAAACTGCTGAAAACACCTTCGACATCTCATCATCCAGCGGCGAGTCGCAGAAGATACTTCAGGAAGCCAACTTAGTGGCTGAGCAGAAGATGAAGGAGCGCTTCCCAGAATTGCCACCCATTCCGACCAGCGAAGCTCGGATGTAACCGAGCTTCCCCATCCCTTTTTCAATCTCCTCTACTTTTACCTGCACCCGATAGAGGTGCAGTTTAACGGCTGTCATT
>JBAVCK010000073.1:0-5750 GCA_049586635.1 Bathyarchaeia archaeon | reverse complement strand
TCTGCAACTTACTGAAAACTTTGGGTAAGAGCCCGTCAATTGACATTGCAAACGCTAGTCTGGTAGTTCCGATGCTCGCTGATTCATCCGCCCCTAGGATTGATACTAGAGCACCGACTGCTAGAATCAAACCGCCGAAGATGGCTAGGCCTGGTGAGAAGTTTAGCACATTTGACGCAGCTACGGTCAAAGGCGCAGGTGACGAAGCCAAAGTTTTCTGGTCTACGACACCGACAACAACAAAGTTCGTGATTACGTAGAAAGCTGTAACAATTAGCATTCCAAACAGCAGGGCCTTCGGGAGCGTCTTCCTCGGATTCTGAACCTCATCCGCGGGGAGACTGGATAGTTCGAATCCTGCGTAAGCCCAGAAGATCAGAACCAGTGCTGGACCCACATTCATTAGACTGCCTTTGAGAAACGGTTGAAAGTTTGCAGCGCTCGAAGCCGGATGTAAGCCCATGAAAACTGAACCCAAACATATGAGAAGGAAGAGGGGACCTAATTTCAAGATCGTCAAGACGTCGTTGAGTCTTCCTGCAGTCTTAACACCATAAATGTTAGTCACGGTGATGACTACTATGAAGACCACTTTCAACAGTAGCTGAGTAAGTGGGTTCAAGCCCGGTATTATGGCAAGAAAGTATTGCGCAAAGGCTCCAGGGTATACGGAGAGCGTGAACCATTCCGCCAGCAAAAGTGCCCAGCCAACCATGAAACCAGGAAAAGGTCCGGCCACTCTCGTTGCGTACGCATAGGAACCGCCCACTCTTGGCAAGAACGAGGCACAATAGGCGAAACAAAGGGCGATCACGATAGACATTCCTCCTGCTATCACCCATACCACGAGTGAAGCTGGACCAAGGAGTTTGGCGCTGAGGGCGGGTACCACGAAGATGTCGGCTCCAATCGCTGAGCCGACAACCAGGTTTGTCGTATCAAAAGTGTTCAATTGTCGTTTCAGAATGATTTTTCGATTCGTTTTCAATCATCTTCACAGCCGTTTACCGTTTCATCCCAATCTGCTGATAGCCGACGGTAACGGACCGAGCTATACATGCTCAGGTTTGGTTCAACGCTGATTTCAAACTTACCCAAGAAGGGTATAAGCCGATTTTTATAGTAGTCCAGCCACTTATGGCGGCAGTATACTGGAGATGTTACGTGCGGGATGATGGAAGGGCCTACTGGCCCGTGCCGATTGTCGCGGGTACTATCTTTTGTATAACTAGAAAATAGGGAAGGTGGAAAACAAAATGGGTTATCAGAATAGAAGTTACGGTGCCCCAAGGCAAATGACGAAAGTCAAATGCTCTGAATGCGGCGCAGACACAGAAGTACCATTCGTGCCAACGTCGGGTAAACCGGTCTACTGCAGAGAGTGCTACCAGAAGCACCGAAGATACTAGGACAAACGTCCTAGGACCGAGAATGACCGGAATTTCTCTATTTTTCTTATCAAACCTACGTCCCACACCCTGGGACTGTTTCTTTCGTGTTTGTCATACCATTGTTGAGCGGTAGTACCACGTTCAGCGCTTTGTGGGAAGCTTAAGGTGAAATTCGGGCTCCTCGTGAATCTAGGTGCGAAATTGGGTAGGTGATAACTGTTTTTATGTCATTCGCAAACGCTTGGTGATTCTGAATCATGGGAATGAGGGTGTGAACCAGTTGGATTCGAGCTTGGTCGGGGAAGCGGCCGCGGTAATCACTTCAGGCCTCTGGACGTTTAGTTCACTGTTTTTCACGGCCGCTGGGAGAAGGATCGGTTCGCTTAGCGTGAACGCTTACCGCACCGTTATGGCGGTGGGTTTTCTCCTGGTTGCACATGTTGTTTTGCTCGGGAGCATCTTTCCCTTGGCGAGTGGTGGGCAATGGTTCTGGATGGGGGCGAGCGGGGTTGTGGGCTTGGGGATTGGTGATTCTGGGTTGTTCGCGGCGTATGTGATGATTGGCCCGAGACGTTCTCTGCTACTGATGGCTTTGGCGCCGATCTTCGCCTCGTTGGGCGCGTACGTCATGCTGGGGGAAACTCTTCCAGCAGTAGCTGTACTTGGCATTGCTTTGACCTTAGGTGGGGTTGTGTTAGTGATCTTGGAACGGGAGGAGCGCACTGGTGAGGCTCCTGTCTCAGGGAAGTTGAAGAAATATGGCGCCTTCTGCGGATTGGTCGCTGCAATTGGACAGGGGGTGGGATTGGTTTTGGCGAAGAAAGGGATCGAGCTTAACCCGGCCGTAACCTTGAACCCACTTTCGGCCACGTTAATGCGCATGCTTCTTGGTGCCTTTTCCCTTTGGCTCCTCATGCTGAGTACGGGAAGGTTGGCCGACCTCCAGAAGGCCTTCAAGAGTAGGGAAGGGATGCGTCAGACCGCTGCCGCTGCGTTCTTGGGGCCTTTCCTCGGTGTCACGCTCTCAATGGTTGCAGTAACCTACGCCGAAACAGGTATCGCACAGACCCTACTCTCACTAATGCCTGTCATGATCATCCCAGTAGTCTGGATCCTTTACCGGCAAAAGACAAGTTGGCGAGGAATTTCGGGGGCAGCAATTGCAGTAATCGGCGTCTCGATTCTCTTCCTAGTTTAGGACTCGGTCGTCAGGGCTCTTGGTTGATATAGTTGTGAACGGCTAGTTGGACTTGAGATTATGATGGAGCATACGGAACGAACTGGCGCGCCTCAGCGACTTTTCGCTTTTTCAGGCTTGATTATTGTAGCGTTGGTCTTCGTCGGCGTGATCGTCTATGGGCTTTCAGTGTACTTGGATTGGATTGTACTGCAGTACATGTACCTTTCCAAGGCGGGGCTCAACTGGTTCTCGATAAACTTCTATCACAACAACACGTTCATCGTCGCCGCTCTGCTAGCCCTTCTCTTCGTCAACCCGATTCCCAGGAGGAGTCATCTCTTTGAGTGTTTGTCGGCGCTAGGCGGCGCATTCGCCCGCGTCAGAGGCGAAGAGGAAACAGTCTCGCTCGGCTTCGGAAAGGTTGTCTGGCTGTTCTGGCAGGTGGCGAAGTGGGGTGTTGCATTTTCGGTGATCACAACCGCGAATGGCATACCAGGCTTCGACAACATGACGCTTGTGATCACGATGCTGCAAAGCGGATTAGGCAACTGGCACCAGGTCTTGAGTGTCTTTCAGCTTCCGATGGTTCCAGTTTCAGGAACCGAGCTTGTTGCGCTGATGCCCACTATGGAAGTTCAGTATCGTCTAATCTATGACATCGTTATTGCGGTCGTTTTTGTCGCGGTACTCAGGCTCGTTCTGATGAGCCTCCGCGACTTCACTCGCATGAAGACAAACGCTTGGATGAGGGATCTATTCCTGATCCTATCTCTATTGGTTCTGGTAGTGGTTGTAGGTGCACCATATTGGGTCATGAACATTGTAACACCCAACGATTATCTGATCGCAGTCACAGTCTTCATAGGCTTCCTCCTCATCGCAGCGTCTTTCCAGTTCGGAGTCATCCGACGAACTATCGGCATGACGCGCCGCAAACGCTGGGCAGTCTACGTCCTTGGCTTGCTGTTTCTCGCCATCCTCATCGTGAACATAGGCTTCGTCGCAGGCTACTCCCTGAACTGGAACAATAACTGGACCAACTATGAATGGAAACCCATGACGATGAAGGAGATCGAGGTCACGCGATGGGCGGCAGGAATCCAGAACGTCACTGAGGCGCCTCTCTCAAGCCTTCCCGCAGGCAACACTAGCATCATCGTCTCGCTGGTTCGACAATGGGATCACGATGCATCCTACACGAAGATGAAAAATCAGATAGGCGTCAATTGGATGCAGCTCAGCGCGTCGCAGATAATCTACCTTAACGGCCACGAGTACTGGGCTGCCCCTACAACGATCAACTACCCGACCGATGACTGGATAAGCCATCACCTGATTTACACTCACGCCGCCAAAATCATCGTAATCGACAGCCACACGGGCGATTACGTTTCGGTTCAGAAAGCATTCGGAGTCAATGCGGAACCTTCGATTTACTACGGAGAGCAACTCGCCGATGATGTCTACGTTCATGTAAAAGGCTTCGAGGAAATAGGAAACGCCTCCTACACCGGCGAACCTGACTATGTTCTGTCAGGCTGGCAACGGATGTTGTGGTTCCTCGTGAAGCAAGGTCAGGTTGGCTTCGCATTCAGCCCTCCCCAGGAGGATATCATGATGCTGCACAACCGCGACGTTTACCAGAGAGTGCAAGGCATACTCATCAATGGACTGACAACAGACCGCGCAAGCTATCTCGTCACAGACGGTACCCGCATCTATTATCTCGTGCAAGTCTACACAGATTACCCGATTCATTCCGGATTCTCCGGAAGCAATTACCTCCGATTTTTCGGTGTAGTTCTGGTGGACGTTGAAGACGGTCGCATGTATCCCTATGTCATTGCGAAACCGGACGGTTTTCTAGTCGACTTCTACAGGCAATATTACTCTTCGTGGAAAGCACCGCCGGACTGGCTTGTTGCCCAGCTGCGTTATCCTGAGGACTTGCTTGGGACTGCCGACAACCCTGGACAATTGGATGTAGCTTTCAGATACCACGTGAGCGACCCATTCATCTGGCGGTCAGGATCTGACTTCTATGAGCGACCAGAAGCCACGGAAGTGCTCTATATTCTAGCCACATCCGGAAACCGTGCAGACTTTGTAGGGCTACAGCTCGTAGAGTACCAACTATCTCCCGGCAGAAATCTTGCCGGGATGTTCATCGCGTATGGTAGTGATCAGTTGGGAAGGTTGAATCTCTACAGAATATCAAATTCAACGACACAGCTGATCGGGCCATCCGCCGCTCTCCAAGCCGTTGAAACCGACGACTACGTACGCCAACAGTTAACCTTGTTACCGAACTACAGGCTGGGCAACATCTTGCTGTATCTGATCGGCGACCACCTGTACTATTTCATTCCAGTATACATAAACACACAAGTCGAGAATGCTGTAATCACAAAAATGGCGTTCGTGACGATCATCGACGCATCGACAGGCGCTAGGGTGGCGGTTGGAGCAGACTCAGCTCAAGCATACTACGCAATCTCCGGCGGGACTCCCCTCATACTGGGGTCTGCGGAGCGTCAGACGAAACTCAACTCCGTATTCACAAACAAGGGATACTCACTAATCAGTCCGAATAAGATAAGCGCGAATGTCGAAATTCAAGTCGGTAACATCACTTACACCGATGAGACACAGTGGACTTCCGTCAACGCTACGGTGAACAATTTCATCGCCAGCTACTCTCAGAAATACAAAGTGTCGGAAATCTACTATTGGACCTCGCCAGACGGTAGCATCAACTATGGGATACTCATCTCCGATAGCGGAGTCGTGAAACTCTACTATATCAGCATCCAAATCAGGTAGGTGCAGATCATTGGAAGTCGTGCGGGAAGAGTTTGAACTGTGGCTGACGAGCAAGTATTCGAACCCTTTCTGGCTTGGACATCACAGATTCGAGAAAACCGCAACGGGCGAGATTCGCGTAGACAACGGCGTATTCAACAGAGAAGAAGCGATTATACTCTTCCGAATGCTCAAGTCACGCGACCCGTTCACTCGACTCAACGCTAAGTTTGTGATCTGGGAAAGAAACCGAACCCTCCTCATTCTCCTCTTGATTGGAACGATCATACTGCTCGCACTTGTAGTCATAAGGATCCGAAGATAGCGCATCCAATTCCGCTGGAAAACATCAGTTCCCAAGTAGTAATCTGTTAGGC
>JBAVCK010000072.1:0-4395 GCA_049586635.1 Bathyarchaeia archaeon | reverse complement strand
GTACAGAAAGAAACCACAGAGGCAGGGAAAAAGGAACCTGAACCTAAACCGGCAAAACAGGAATCCAAGAAGAGAACCAAGCCGAAAACCGCGACAAAAAGGAAGAGTAAGAAATGAGCTGTGTTAGCCAGAAACGCCTAGCCGCCGACCTACTGAAAGTGGGAACCACTCGAGTATGGGTCGATCCTGAAGACACCGACCGAGTATCCTCCGCAATAACTCGCGAAGAGATCAGGAAACTAATCCACGAAGGAAGCATCAAGAAGCTCCCCCAAGTTGGCATAAGCAGGGGGAGAAAACGAGTCAGACACCAAGAACTGTTAGCAGGCCGACACAAAGGGCCAGGAAGCACCAAGGGAAGCGCACACAACACCAAGAGAATTTGGGTAGTTCGCATCCGGTCGATCAGGCGTAGGTTGCGAACTTTACGCGATAAGCGCTTCATGACGACGGAAGTCTACAGGAAACTGACCCTAATGGCAAAAGGCGGGTCCTTCAGAAGCGCCGCACACTTGGATGAATACATAGATACGCACAAACTCGCACGGAGACGCTGATATGCAAACAGCTCAAACCCAAAGGACCGAAGTAGGCTGGGTCCCCAAAACCAAGGTTGGCAAAATGGTTCAGAGCGGACAGATAGTCTCTTTGGAGGAAATCTTCACGCAAGGATTGAAGATAAAGGAACCAGAAATCGTCGACGTCCTTCTACCCGGCCTTAGGCAGGAGGTACTCGGAATAGGTTTCGTCCAAAAGCAAACCGATGCAGGCGAGAAATCACGGTTCAAAGCAATAGTCGCCGTCGGAAACGGAACTGGGTTCCTCGGCGTCGGAGGCGGCAAGGCTAGACAGGTGAGAAGTGCCATCGACAAGGCCACCCTAGCTGCAAAGCTCGACGTTGTCCCAATTCGCAGGGGCTGCGGCAGTTGGGAATGCGGTTGCGGTCAACCACACTCAGTCCCATTCAAAGTTCGAGGAAAGTGCGGTAGCGTCGCCATCGAAATCATCCCAGGCCCACGAGGACTGGGTCTAGTCGGCGGAGAAACACCAAAGACCGTTCTGACATTGGCAGGGGTCAAAGACTGCTGGACCCGAAGCTTCGGCTCAACCAGCACACTCGGGTCGATGGCGTATGCCGTGTACGAGGCGCTGCGCAGCACATATCGAATTGTGACGCCGCAAGACTGGGTCGCTTAGAGAGCTTTCAGTCCCCTCGTAAAGCCGCGCTACTTTGCCTTGTCTGTCCAGGACTACGGCGTCAATGCTAACCATTTCGAAGGCTCAAAATGGGATAGCGAAGTTGAGTATCGCGATTAGATTATGTGCAGTTCCTTCCCGATTTTTTCAAAGGCGCCTACGGCGAAGTCTAGGTCTTGCCTAGTGAGCGCAGCGTTCATGATGGTTCTTATCCGCGCCTTGTCCCGCGCTACCATGGGAAAGACAATTGGGAGAGCGAAAAGGCCTTCTTCGTAGAGCCGGGAACTCAATCTCTTGGCGACGCCACTTTCACCGACTATGACAGGTGTGATGGGGGTTGTGCTGTTTCCTATGTTGAACCCTAGGTCTTTCATAGCCTTCTTGAAATACCGCGTGTTATCCCACAAGTTCCGCACATGCTGGGGCTCAGTTTCAAGAACATCAATGGCCGCTATGCAAGCAGCGGCAACGCCAGGCGGATGCGATCCGCTAAGGAGCCATGTCCTCGACTTGTTGTAGGCAAAGTTGGCCAAATCCTTGGAACCAGAGATATGTCCGCCAACTACTCCGAAGGCCTTGGAGAAAGTTCCCATCTCGACATGCACTTTGTCGCGATCAAGCTTGAAGTGGGAGACTATGCCTCTTCCTCCTTCACCCAAGACACCCTCGCCGTGGGCGTCGTCCACAAAGACCATAGCACCATGTTCTGCACCAACTTTGGCCACCCTATCTAGCGGCGCAACATCGCCGTCCATTGAAAAGACACCGTCCGTGATTATCAGGATTCGTCCATACGGCGGGTCATGTTTTTCCGCCTCATCCAAGACACGTTGAAGGTCTTCCGTATTGGAGTGTTTGTAGACTCCTCTCTCCGCGTGCGCCAGTCTGACGCCATCAATTATGCTGCCATGATTCAGTTCGTCGCTTATTATCAGGTCGCCTTTGCCGGCAAGCTGCGGAATCAGGCCAGCGTTAGCCGCAAAGCCTGTTTGATAAACAAGAGATGCCTCGGCATGCTTGAACTTCGCCAGCCGCCTCTCCAGTTCCATGTGAAGATCCATGTTTCCCGCTATGGGGCGAACAGAACCAGATCCTGCACCATGACTTTGAACTGCCTTTATCGCAGCTTCTTTCAATTTTGGATGGTTGCTGAACCCCAAGTAGTTATTAGAGCAGAACATCAGAACCTTCTTGCCGTCGACCGTGCACCATGGCGTGCTAGGCCCTTGCAAGACACGTAGTTTCCAGTCAAGCTCGTTTCGAACTAGTTCGTCATACTCTTGCCGCAAGAATGAAGTTGGGTTTCGCATTCTACATACCTCTCCGCATTAGCCGTCGGATGTCGCTCAACTCTTATTACCCTAACCTTCCAGTATCATATTTCTCAGTGAGCTTGCCTATCATGTCCTTTGTCATGGTGGGCAAATCGTAGGAAGGCTTCCAGCCCCACTCTTCGCGGGCAACACTATCATCTATTGACATAGGCCATGAATCTGCAATCTTCTGCCTGAAGTCTGGCTTGTAGTCACACTTGAAGTCCGGGAATCGCTTCTTGATTTCCCCAGCTAACTCTCCCGCCGAGAAACTTATCGCCGTCAAATTGTAGCTTGTCCTACACTTTATCCTAGATGAATCGGCTTCCATCAAATCTAAAGTAGCTCTTATGCAGTCAGGCATATACATCATGGGTAGGACTGTATCTTCTCTCAGAAAGCACGTGTACTTCCTGCTCTTGATTGCCTCATAGAATATCGCGACAGCATAATCGGTTGTACCTCCACCCGGCGGCGTCTCGCTGCTTATTATGCCAGGATATCGGAGACTTCGCACGTCAACACCGAATCGAGTGTAGTAGTAGTTGCACAAAAGCTCACCAGCAACCTTGGTGACGCCGTAAATAGTGCTTGGGATTAGGGTGGTGTTTTGAGGCGTGTTGATGCGAGGCACTCCGGAGCCAAAGACCGCAATTGAGCTGGGCCAAAACACTCTGGCCAGCTTGTGTTCTCTCGCGATCTCCAAGACGTTATAGAGTCCATCCATGTTCACTTGCCAAGCGAGTTGCGGATTCTGTTCACCTGCCGCTGAGAGAAGCGAAGCGAGGTGATGTATCGTGTCAATCTCATATTTCTTCACAACTTTCACGATACTCTCCTTGTCTGAGGTATCGACGATTTCGTAGGGCCCGGACTTCAATGCCTCACTTGGCGCCCTCTTGTGGCCAGCGGCCACAACGTTGTCACAGCCATACCTATTTCGAAGCTCAATGGTCAATTCAGATCCTATCTGTCCAGTCGCGCCGGTGACAAGGACCCGATTCTTCTTGGACATGAGACAATCACGTGGTTGTTGAAGCGAACGTGCTCGGCCATCGGGATATAAGACGTGCCGCTCAATACTGCCGGTAGCAATCACCTCGGACCAATCAAAGCTGCCACTTTGAATTTCGCATGGTGGATTGCAGCGTCTTGGAGAGCGGCTCCGAGAACCGTTGCGAGATCGTGTTGTGCGACGGTGAAGTCATTCCCGGAAACGTTTATCTTGGGCACTCCGGAACCTGACAGCTTCGCGTGGTCGTCTCCAACAGAAAACTAGTGAAGGCATTCCAGGTTGGCAACCAGACTAAGAAAAGGGCGGCACCTAAGGGCCTCCAGAACACACGGATGGGGCACCTCAGGCCAGCACAGGGGAACCGGCATGCAAGGAGGAGCCGGAAACGCAGGCCGATACCGGCACAAGAGATCACGCCTCATAAGAACCGGCGAATATTCACACATGCACTACGCTGGCAAGAAAGGCTTCACCTCCATCGCCAACATGAGGCCTGCTGGAAAAACGATCAACCTTTGGCAGCTATCAGAATTGGCTGACAAGTTAACCGCTGAGAAGAAAGCCGAGAAGGCAGGCGAGAAGGTTATTGTGGATTTGAAGCAACTCGGCTTCAGTAAGCTCCTCGGCACGGGTTCAATTTCGCGAGCCGTCCAAGTAAAAGTGGATAAGTGTTCTGAGGGGGCCCGTAAGAAGATAGAGGACGCCGGCGGAGAAGCGGTCCTCAGAGCTCAACCTACTCCAACTGCCCCCGCTAAGTGACGTTGAATGGTCCGTTTCATCGAACTTTTCAAGCCTATAGCGAGATTCTTCCCAGACATCAAGTCGGCCGATCGGAAAGTCGCCTTCAATGAGAAGGTATTCTGGACCGCT
>JBAVCK010000071.1:0-4191 GCA_049586635.1 Bathyarchaeia archaeon | reverse complement strand
GTATGTGGTCGACCTTAGGCGCGCCGCGGAACCATTGCTTGTTGGCGTCGAGTTTCACATACTCGTTAACCTTGGAATCGACATACCTGAACGGGCCGGTGCCTATCGGCGGCATATTCTTGTAGGTCTTTCCAGCTTCTTCCTTTGGAACGTTCTCCCAGATGTGTTTGGGCAGGATCCAAAAGTACGGTTGGCCAAAGTCTGCTAGAGGACTACGCATGTGAACGATGGCGGTGTATGGGTCGGGCGTCTCGGTACTGTTGACCGTACTCATGTAGCTAATGACTGATCCGCATTGAAGGGTCGCATTGAAGTTCGGGTAGTCCGTACAATAGTCCAGTGTAAACTTGAAGTCCGCTGATGTGAACGGAACTCCGTCATGCCAAGTTGCATTGTGCACAAAGTGAAATGTCCAGGCCAACCCGTCGGGTGAGACCTGCCAACTCTCCGCCAAGTCGGGAACCGGACCGCCGTTGAGGCCTTCCATTTGTATGCCCATATCATAGATCATGCTGAAAACATCACCAGCGGTACTCAACGTATATGTCAGCGGGTTGAAAGTGTCTGGAAATTCTGTGATACCTATCCGCAATGTCGACTCCTGCTGGGCACCGGTCAGGGGCAAGACTTGAGGGTTAACGACGAGGCCAACTGCAACCAATAGGGCGATGAGAACGGCCAGAACCTTGCGTAAGGCTATACCAACAATTCTCGACAACGTTTCGTCAAGCGGTTGCAATTCTTGACAAGATAGATTAGATTGTTGTATTTACAGAATCTTTTGTATATATCTGTGTCATCTCGTGCAGAAATCTCATTTACACGGCACGTGCATTTTGTGGCGTTCTCACGAAGATGTTCTGGACAAGAGGCATGTCACCCTGAGAGCAAGAACGGTCTACCTAGCGAAGAAGGCAGGCTATGCGTTCGTTACCGTGTTGGTTGTGATCATATTCAATTTCCTCTTGTTCAGGGTTATGCCCGGTGATCCAGCAAGGCTCTTACTACCGCGAGGCCGCGCCATCGAAAAGTCGGTCATTTTGAGCATGAGGGAGTTTTACGGTCTCGACAAACCGATCGGTACACAGTTGGTCATATACATCGTTCAAACGCTCCAGCTGAATTTCGGCTACTCGTTCTACTATAAGGCGCCAGTCGCTAATGTAATCGCAGCCTCGCTGCCCAATACACTTGTCTTGGTAGGTATCTCTGAGGCCATTTCGATCCTCCTCGGCTTTTACACGGGGGCCATTGCCGGTTGGAAGAGAGGGAAACCATTCGATCTGATCTCAACCAGCTTCGGTCTCGTATTTTGGTCGATGCCAACATTCTGGATTGGTATCGTCCTTATCATGACCTTCTCTGTGTGGCTCGGGATCTTTCCCGTGACTGGCGTAAGGACAATCGAACTGATTCATGCAAGCTTCCTTCAACAGATTGCAGATATGGGAATGCACCTTGTCCTGCCGGTGATTACTCTAACGCTCGTCAGCTATGCAGAATACATGCTCATCATGAGGAACTCGCTCATCGATGTTATGACCGAAGACTTCGTCCTCACGGCGAGAGCGAAGGGCCTCACGGAAGACCAGGTTCTGAAGGGCCATGTCATCCCCAATGCGCTGTTGCCTTCGATCACAACCATCGCGTTGGCTTTGAGTTTCATCGTCGGCGGTGCTCTGCAAACTGAGATAATCTTCTCCTATCCGGGCATTGGGATGCTGACTTGGCAGGCGTTGCAGTTCAGAGACTATGCTCTGCTCCAAGGTCTTTTCTTCATAGCCGCCGTGCTGGTCGTCATCGCGAACTTCGCTGCGGACATCATCTACACCTATGTCGATCCCAGAGTGAAGCTACAATGAGGGCGTCAGCAACTCCGATGTGGCGGACTATTTCTGGGTTCTGGCATGTTTATTCACGGGTTAGGAAGGGGGTTCTCGGTCTTGCCCTCGTTCTATTCTTCTTCGCCACCGCAGGCTTCGCTAGCTATCTCTCGCCATTCGATCCCACCAAGATTGATGCCAGCAGAACGTGGCTACCTCCGAATAGTCTGAACTGGCTTGGAACAGATTGGTTTGGGCATGACCTATTGAGTCAGATGGTATATGGCACCAGAGTTTCACTTCTTGTGGGTGTGTTTGCAACGCTGATATCTGCAGTTGTCGGAACTATGATTGGGTTGTTCGGAGGATACTACGGTAAGAGATTTGGAGAATTCCTTGAGAGAGTCATAGACTTCTTCTTGGTGATTCCTTATCTTCCGCTTATCATAGTGCTGGTCGCAGTCGTCGAAGCGATGGAAATCCCGATTCCTGTTCTCTGGGTGGTGATTTTTGTTATCGGTATCACGGGTTGGAGTGGGACGGCAAGGGTGATCAGGTCGCAGGTTCTAACGGTGAGGGAACGGCAATTCATTGACCGAGCTCGCACAGCAGGAGCGGGAGATATGCGGATCCTAACTAGACACATTCTGCCGAACGTCTTTCCGCTTGTCTTTGCAAACGCGGTCCTTACAGTGGCCGGTGCAGTTCTTTCAGAAGTGACGCTGGATTTCTTGGGGCTCGGAGACCCCACAACGGTTAGTTGGGGAATGATACTTCATTTGGCGTTGTCAAATAACGCGGTGTATCGAGGCGCTTGGTGGTGGGTCGTTCCTCCAGGCGTGGCGATCATACTTCTCGTAATGGGCTTCACGCTGATAGGCTACTCGATTGAGGAAATATCCAATCCCAGATTAAGGGAACGAAAAACTTGACAGCGTTACTCCAAGTCAACGGATTGAAGACATTCTACCAAGCGGACGGCGATTACGTCAAGGCCGTGGACGATGTTAGCTTCCACGTGGACGTAGGCGAATCATTAGGGCTCGCGGGAGAGTCGGGGTGCGGCAAGACAACGGTCGCCCTCTCACTAATGCGACTTCTGCCACCGAATGCGAGCATCCTTGGAGGCGAGATCCTGTATGACGGTCAGGACGTTGTCAAGATGTCTGACAGGCGACTGAGGAGGACCAGATGGAAGAAGGTCTCAATAGTCTTTCAAGGTGCGATGAACGCCCTCAATCCCGTCAAGAGGATCGTTGAGCAAATCGCAGAGCCCATTCTTATCCACGAGAAGATAGCGAAGGAGGAGGCCACACGAAGAGCGGAAAGACTGGTGGAGCTAGTTGGCATCGATAAGTCAAGAGCGAGAGATTATCCCCACGAGTTCAGCGGAGGCATGAGGCAGCGCGTGATGATTGCTATGGCACTAGCTTGCGAACCTCGACTTGTAATACTTGATGAACCGACGACAGCACTAGATGTCATGACGAAGACACAGATTCAGCAGCTCGTTAAGGACATTCAGAAGGAGTTGGCGCTGTCGACAATTCTAATCACGCATGATCTCTCCGTAATTGCGGAGACATGCGAGAAGGTTGCGATAATGTACGCAGGAAAACTTGTGGAGTACGCTGACGTAGTGACCATGTTCGAAAACCCGCTCCACCCCTACACGTCTGGCCTCCTCAAGGCTTTTCCAAACATTTACGGCTCTAGAGAGCTTCCCGTCTCCATACCCGGCTCTCCACCCGACCTGCTACACCCGCCCGCCGGCTGCAGGTTCGCACCTCGCTGTCCGTTAGCAGGCCCAGAATGTGAAGATGACCCACCGGGCAAGACTTACGACAGTCGCTACGTCGCATGCTGGAAGCGATAAGGTTTTGGACAACATTCTCGAAGTCAGAGATCTCAAAGTCTGGTTCCCTGTTAGAACCGGTCTTCTTACGAGCGTATTGAAAAAAGAGGATAAATTCGTTCACGCTGTAGACGGAGTCAGCTTCGACGTTCACCGCGGAGAAGTTTTTTGTCTCGTAGGAGAAAGCGGATGCGGCAAGACCACTATCGCTAGGAGTATTCTAAGACTCATAGAGGCCACTAAGGGAACAATCAACTTCCGCGAAGACGGCGGAACGGTTGACTTGTCTTCGGCCGGTAGGAAGGAGATTCGGAGAATCCGGCCCAAGATACAACTGATCTTCCAAGACCCCTACGAGTCATTGGATCCGAAGCACAATGTTCTGGATCAGCTTTCAGAACCGCTCGATGTGAACAGAGCTGGCGGTACACGCGAAGAAAAGATGAAAAAGATTCTCACGGCGCTTTCCAATGTGGGGCTTATTCCTCCGGAAACGTTCCTTCACAGGTACCC
>JBAVCK010000070.1:0-3080 GCA_049586635.1 Bathyarchaeia archaeon | reverse complement strand
TAGGGACCCGCGGACCCACGGGGGCCGTAGACATTTGCAAATCGCAGACAAGTGACGCCTATGCCATAAGTTCTGTAGAACGCAGTGCAATACTGTTCTGCCGCAGCCTTTGACGCAGCGTACGGTGTCCTAGGCGCAACCGGGCTTTCCTCTTTGATGGGTAGTGCTGATGCTTCACCGTAGACTGCGCAGCTCGACGCGAAGACGAATCTCTTAATTTCTGTTTTCCTTGCACCCTCTAGCATGTTGATCGTTCCACTGACATTTACCTCGTTCACCATCCGGGGATTCTCTAGAGATTTGATGTTGCTGACTACTGCGGCGAGGTGAAAGCAGGCATCGACTTCAGCCAAGCAACTAACGACCGTGTCAGCGTCAAGGACGTTGCCATTCACCACACGGAGATTCTTGTTGCCCAGGACGGCGGCCAAGTTCTCCTTTGTTCCGGAAGAAAAATCGTCGAGGACTGTTACTTCCCAATCTCTGGAAAGTAGGTTTTCTACTAGGTGGCTTCCGATGAATCCGGCGCCCCCAGTAACAAGGGCTTTCATGGGTCACGAACCTACTGGTCCTCACATGAGAGGAATCCCATGCTTAAGATATTGCAGTTCCCGACTCCTCTGCGATTAGACAATCCTTAAGATGCCTATTACCGGTGTACTCCCCGATACGGTTGATAATAGCAGGAATTCCCGCCTACAACGAGGAAAAAAACATAGCGAAAGTAATCCTGAAAGCACAGACTCACGCTGACAAGATTGTAGTTGTCGATGACGGCAGTAAGGATTACACTGCAAATATCGCTGAAAAACTCGGCGCGATAGTGGTTAGGCACGAGACAAACCTAGGCTACGGAGCGGCCATCAAGTCCTGTTTTCTAGCAGCGAGGGATTTGAATGCCGATGTTTTAGTGACCATCGACGCGGACGAGCAGCACAATCCCGACGACATCCCCAGAGTTGTCGCACCGATTTTGTCTGGCGAGTACGACCTCGTGATTGGGTCAAGGTTCGATCATGGTTGGGCTCGAGAGATCCCTCGGTACAGGCTTGCAGGATTAAGAATACTTAACGAGGCCACCAATCAGGTGGCTACGCGCTCTGTCACAGACTCGCAGAGCGGTTTTAGAGCTTACTCAAGAAGAGCGATTGGGACCATTCGGATCTATGAGTCTGGGATGAGTGTGAGTTCTGAAATCGCGATAAAGGCTAGTGAGCAGGGCTTAAGGATCGGAGAAGTGCCGATCTCAATACGCTACGAAGACAAACCGTCAAAGGACCCCATATCACATGGACTTGAAGTCTTGTCGTTCATCGCGCGATTTGCTTCAGAGAAACACGCGTTGCTACTCATTGGCCTGCCTGGCTTGGTGTGCGTTGTCATCGGATCGTATTGGACGCTTTGGGTGTTGGAGCGGTATAACGAGATTCACAGGTTCGCCATCGGCACGGCTCTGGCCGCCGCTGGCTTGGGCTTGGTCGGGTTTCTCGCCATCAACACTGCCCTGATCCTCTTTGCGCTTTCGGAATTCTCGAGAAGAGCATAGAGCTAATACGAAATGCTCAGAATTGTCCGAGCGACATCAGCTCTATATCCACGCACCTTGATGGGATGTCGATGAACGTTCTCCTAACCACCGATTACTTTCCGCCTCATACTGGGGGTGGCGTGGAGGTTGTGGTTTCTCACTTGGCATCGGAGTTGGTTCGTCTAGGCCATAAGGTTGCGGTCGTCACTTTGAATACTCAACACGCGGCTGCTCGCGAAACGGTTAATGGCATACGTGTGTACAGGGCGCGCACAGTGGAATTAACAAGGTTAGGCTTCCAGGGCGCGGTGTCTTTCTCCCTCCTACGAACCCTCTTGGAAGCTTGCAAACGCGAACGCCCTGATATAGTCCATGCGAACAGCATCTTCTTTTTCACAACGATTGCGGCAGCATTGGCCAAGAAGATCGTGAACACGCCACTCATAACGACGGTGCACGGTGGTTCAACGTCGCACCTCGAAGGTGGATTGCGGCTCTTTGTCAACATGTACGAGAATTCGCTGGGCCGGTGGGTACTCAATCAGAGCGACTATGTCATTGCGGTCAGCCGAGAGGTAATGCATTATGCGGAGGCCTTAGGAACACCTCATCAGAAGGTAACGGTCATTCCTAATGCTGTCGACATTCGAGAGTTTCAGCCGTCTTCACGGGGGGAGGGAAAGAGTAGCGGACCGGTGCGGGTGGCGTTCGTTGGGAGACTGCTCCAGAACAAGGGGCCGCAATATTTGGTCGAGGCAGCAGCGTATGTAGTGCATACTTGCCCATCGGTACGATTCTGCATTGTCGGCGAAGGCCACTTACTGGCCCAGCTAATGGCGAGGGTTAGGCAGCTGGGCCTCGAGGATCACTTCACCTTCCTCGGGTTGGTGCCAAGCGTCGCTGAGTTCTTGAAAGGTTGTGATATCTTAGTGAGGCCATCGCTCACGGAGGGAATGCCCCTGACCGTCTTGGAGGCGATGGCTTGCGGTCTTCCCGTCATCGCTTCCGATGTTGGAGGCACCTCCGAAATTCTACATCATGGTGAAACAGGTTTCCTAGTGAAGCCGAAGAACATCGTCGACCTATCTTCTTGCATTACAAAGTTGGTTATTGACGATCAGCTTCGGATTACTATGGGGAGACGGGCGAAGGCTTTCGCTGAGAGATACGGAGGCTGGGAAGCGATCGCACGTCAAATAACAGAAATCTACGAGCAGGTAGTGCAAAGCTAGTCTCCACCGAGGCTGCAGATCACGCAAAGTGATTCGATGAGACTCAGCCCTGGGCATGACGGGGCAAGAAGGACAAGAATCCACTTAGGAGAAAACGCTGTCTAACCTTTCGAGGGATTAGCTGCCTGAAGCCTGACGGACAGTGCGTAGCTCCGTCTTGAACAAGCGCTTCAACATTCTCTTAGCTGCCAGTCTAGCTCTTTTCGGAGAGAATTCTTTCTTAACCCATTTAGCGGCCGAAGCAGCAATTTTCTTCCTCAGGCGGGGATTCCGCAGGAGTTCTTCAATACCATTGGCCAAGGCGTGAGGATTTCTTGGAC
>JBAVCK010000069.1:0-4185 GCA_049586635.1 Bathyarchaeia archaeon | reverse complement strand
CCCAGCAATAGAGATCAACCTCGCGGAAAGTGGTGCTCCCACAATGGCTGTCATGTTCGGGGCTACCTGTTTGAGAACGTCCTCAACGTACGCCTCGCTCTTTCCCCTGAATTTGTAAAGGTCAAGCATGAGTTCACAAAACGATTGAAGCACCGCCAGGTCAGGCTCACTGATTTCAGCGCCCATAGACTTCCTTGCAGCGCCGCCGAGTTCCTCAGCCTTCTCCTTCGGAATACCCTCGGCTACAAGATTCTCGTACGTGAAATTCCTGCGGTTTCCAAGTTTCGCAACTAGCCTTGCATAGGTATCATGCTTTTCCACAATCCTATCCATCTCAGGAAAATGAAGGCCAAACCACTCACGGACGCGTCCCGCGAGCAAGTTCAGCACCTTGTCCAAATCATCCATCGCGCGAACGGCTTGTACAGCGCTGAGGTCGCGCCTTGCCGCTGCAACTGCAATCCCGGCCCGTGCAAGCTGCAAAGTCACCTGCCGCGCAAAATCATTGTAGGCTTGGGGGGTTTTGAAAATGGGCAATTCAAGGGATTGCTTCTTCAACCAAGCGTCCCGCCCCTCCCACTCGGAGCCTAAGTGGAGGCGAAATTGCTCAGCAATCGGAGAGGATTTGACCGAGACCTTCAGTTTCTCTGCTTTGTCGACAGCTCTTGCAATTTGCTCGTTCTCGAACACTAACGGGCTATGTTTCTTGGCAGCCTGCTTTAGGCTATCAACAACCGCTCTTGAGAGAGTGCCGTCCTGTAAGTCCTTCAGTTCGACTGCCGCGGCTTCCGGCTTAAGTGAGAACAAGACCTTTTCCAGAACGTTTGACTTTTCATCAAGTATGAAAAGGCCGGCTGGTGTTTCAACTACGTATGCTTCCAAACCAACAATCTCCCGTGCCAGTCAATGAGTGAAGCTTCCGCTTCGGGCACGGATAAACGGCCGCGAGTTGAATAAAGCTTTGTGAGTTTGTCGGAGTCTTCAGGTTTCGTCCGCGAAGTAGACACTTGAATAAGCGACTTGTGGCTCGTGAGCCGCTTCCGTGGCAATGCTCTGTGCTTCAGACTTGCCTTTCAGCACGTTCCGGTTATTTGAGAAGCCACCCTCAAACGCCCACGTAGTCCCGTGTCGCTTTTTGTCGGACTGTCTGCGGCTCTTTAGCGATGATGGCTATCTGGGTCGTTGCAGCTGGTCTGGTAGTAGTAATGGTTGTAGTAATAGTAGTAGTAATTGTTACCACTCTGATAGCCGCAATTGGCATAGTTACTTTGATAGCAGTATGATGGTTGGTAGTTGCAGTAGGTCATGCTAGGATAGCAGTAGGAAGTCTGGTAACAGTTACCATAACAGTTGTTGCCATAACAATTGTTACCATAACAGTTGTAATTTGGATAGCAGGATCCATTGCCGTTAGGGTAACCGTTCTGATAGGTGAGGTTCACCTGTACCATTTGGCCTGTCGTTGCTAGGAGCGGTCCGTATCCGTTGCCGTAGCTGTTTTGGCCGCTATAGACTGACACTGTGATTCGTATTTGATGTCCCAGAATTGAGGGTGGAAGATTGAACAATAGTTGTCCGTTGAACGTGCTGCCACCGTAAACAGGATTCAGCATTGTGTTCACTGAACCAAAGTCAACGTTAGCTGATGTGTCGAATGCATCCCCCGAAGCGTACAATGGGCCTCCGACGTACGAACAGGATGTTGAGACGGGCACAATAATTCCAACATTCGAACCGTAATAGTACTGTGTCGAGGTGAGGCTGGAGTAACCCAGCGAAGCAGTGCACGATTGAGCAGCCACTAAGGGATAGTTCCCCGCAGCTGCGAACATTGCGGTTAACAGGAAACCCAACAGCAAAATTCCGCTATTGCGTCCGATCAAGAATACCTCGCTCCTCAACAATCCAAGAGGCACTAGAACTCTTAATCTTAGGTGGAATTCTTCCACAGTGAGCAGGCGATGCCTACAAAGTGGAAAAGTACCAATGACCATCGATAGAGGCTGGTTGATTCGGTAGCGTTTGCCCGTAAGAGGCCTCAGTTTTCTTTCCCGTAAGCGATCTTACCGTCAACTATCGTCCAAAGAACCCTGATTTTCGAAATCGTTGATGGGGATATTTTTCGTGGATCCTTCTCGATGATTACTAGGTCCGCGAGTTTTCCAGGTGAGATTGTTCCTTTGATGTCTTCCTCGCATGAGGCGTAGGCCGCGTTGCGAGTGTAGAATTTGATGGCTTCTTCGACGGTCACAGCTTCTACTCCCGTTCTGTTGACCGCAGCCTCAATGCCTGAGAGAGGCGTCAATGGTTCGACTGGGCAGTCCGACCCCGCTACGACAGTGACTCCGGCGCGGACTAGGCTGCGAAATGGGTAGGTGAGCGAAGCCCGATTTGCACCCAGCCTCTGTTCGAGCCAAGAGTCCGAGACGATGAAATGAGGTTGAACAGAAGCCACGAGCCCCAATTCGCCCATCCGCTTGATGAGGTCCGTGGTAAGAACTGATGCGTGTTCAATTCTATGCCGAAGGTTCTTTTTCGGGGCCGATTCATGCGCCTTCGCAATTGCGTGAAGCACCATTGCGGCCGCCCTGTCTCCTATGGCGTGTACAGCTACCTGAAAATCGGACCGATTGGCTTCTTCGACAAGAACGTCAAGCTCTTGTTGGCTGTGAATTGCAACGCCCTGATTTTCAGGGTCGTCGGCGTAGGGGGCATCGAGCGCTGCCGTTCGCGCTCCGAGAGAACCATCCGTGAAAATCTTGACGCCTCCGATGCGAACCCATTCATCGCCAAACCCAGAACGAAGGCCCAGCGCAACTGCTGCCTTCAACTGTTCGGTGGGAATGAGTAAGTAGAACCGGAGTGGAAGCAGGCCTTGCGCTTTCAGCTTGAGCAGGGCTTTCAGTTCCAACTCGGAACTAGTAATGCAATGAACGGTTGTTAATCCCGCCGCCAACGCATGCTGGCACGCGATTTGCGCAGCCCGCGCATAGTCATCCTGTTCAAGCGGAGGGATTAGTGTGCTTACTAGGTCAACCGCATTTTCGCGAAGTATACCCGTGGCTTCACCTGTAGCGTCACGGTCAATTATTCCTCCCGTAGGGTTCGGTGTTTCGGCGGTTATGGCGGCCATTGCAAGGGCGGCCGAGTTTACCACACAGATGTGGCCGCAAATTCGCCTGAGAAGAACTGGTTTCTCGGGGGAGGCCTCATCAAGGTTTCTTCGGGTCGGATAGCGTTTTTCAGTAAATTTCTCTTGGTCCCAGCCGCGCCCCAAGACCCACGCGTTTGACCCGCGTGCCTCTTCGGCAACTGCTTCCTTAACGTCCTCGATACTCTGGGCATTTCTCAGGTCGATGTTTCTTAGAGAAAGGCCGTACTCGATTAGGTGAATGTGGCAATCGGTAAATCCTGGCAGGATGGTTGCGTGCTTCACGTCGATGATTCTGGTCTTCGGTCCTACAAGGGACTGTATCTCTTGGTTGCTTCCTACCGCAACGATTCTGCCCGCCAAGACCGCAATTGCTTCGGCTAGTGGTCGGGCAGCGTCCATCGTGAGGACGTTGCCGTTCAAGAAAACTAATGTTGGGTTGAGGGAGGAGGTGTGCCTACTTCTGCTTCTTTTGGTTCTTACTCGACGCGTTCCATAACGTGATGACTGTTTGGATTTCTTTCGGCCACTCAATTTGTCCGCCGCATTTGTCGCAGTATTTGGCCTGGAGAAAAACTTCCTGTTTACAGTTTTCGCAGAAGAACCGTTCTTGTTGTCCTGGTTTCTGAGTTGGTGATTTTCGGATTTGTAGTTTCTCAGTCAGTGTTATTGTCTGAACCCCCAGCCTTTCGAGATAGGGGATGGGTACTGATATGTTCCTTTACGCCGTCTTAGGCTCAAAAATCGTCGAATTCGGGTTGGGGGCTACACAACAATATTGCAAAGGATATGGGTAAGCGCCGTATGGTCAAACGTAGCCTTTCCTGGAGTAGAAATGTTGGGGGATTGAATTGATCTGTAGTGAATGTGGAGTCGTAATGAAGGACGAAACCGAGTTAGCTGAACATAAGAAAACTTGCACTGGGATGGTTCAAGGAAGATGCTAGCATGAACAGCCGCAGCAACTATAATTGGAGCCTAGCAATTCCCCAACTGTGATCCGGTATGTCAGGTCTCAAGCAGTACAGGCGTGG
>JBAVCK010000068.1:0-4679 GCA_049586635.1 Bathyarchaeia archaeon | reverse complement strand
AGGGGAGTCTCTTCCAGTGCGTTCGCAATGTCCGCTTCACTAATCCCGACGTCTACCGATATCGCTCCGCTAACTAGAACCTGCACGGGCGATGATATACAGAACGCAAATTCCTTCAACCCTCGCTTGATGTAAGAATCGAAATGCCTCTCAAGAACTCGTAGGACCAGCAAGTCGCTTCCTAGGACTTGGGCGCGATGGTAGGAGAAGTTGACGCCGTATTCTTTGTCTTCCGATGCAACGATGCCAGAGGATATGTATGGACCCCCGTCCTTAGGGTAATGTGTCAATATGGGCAGGAGATGAAGGTCGGCTCCAATGTTATGGTAGCCTTCCGCCTCGATTATCTTCGCTTTCTTGGGGTGATCGATTGCGTCGGTGAGTTTCGACATGAGTCTCTCTCTCGTCGTTCCCAACCCCATTGCGACTAGGTCGCGTGTAGAGCAGACATTTGCTACGACGGGCATGCTGAATCCGTTGACGTGATCGAAGAGGACAACACGCCCGTCTAACATCTTCATTAGCGTCGAGATTTCGTACTTCGGATCAACTGGTTTGCTTATTCTAATCAGAAGACCCTTTTCCTCAAGGGTCTTGAGAAAATTCGCTATCTCCACCTGATTCACCGCGAAAGGTACCTAAGCGTCTAGATACCGATCGTGGTGCGCAGGGCTTGAAAACCCTTCTTCTCAATTTCAGCTGCGACGCGTTGTTGTAGCTTTAAGCCGGGGGTCAACGCTAACATGTAGCCTCCCCGTCCAGTTCCCGTCATCTTAGCTCCTAATGCGCCATTATCTCGGGCTAGGTTCACTAGCATGTCTAGCTCATTGCATGACACACCTATCTGCTGCAGCAGCTCGTGGTTTCTGTTCATGAGGACACCGACCCTGTTGAGGTCGAACGCTTCGAGTTGCTTCTTTGCATCTTCAACCAGCTGGGCGGCTTCATCGAATAAGCGAGCATACTTTTCAGGCTCCTTCTCTCTTCGCTCCTTCACGCCTCCGACTACGCCTTTCGTGTCAGCAGTTATGCCCGTGTTGCCCATCACAATTTCCACCGACTTCCTAAGTTTCATGCGTTCCATTCGTTGCGAATTTGGCTCCCGCTTGAACCATATCAAACCCCCGTATGTGGCCGCCGTGTTATCGATTCCGGATGGCGTACCATGGTACCCCTTTTCTCCCTCGTAAGCAATCTCGTTTATTCGCTCATCAGAAAAATGTAGGCCCAACTCATCCGAGAATGCGCGCGCAATTGCGGCGCAGGAGGCGGCACTGGCTCCGACGCCACTTGCAGCAATCAGATCGCCAGCTAGTATGATCTTGAAATGATTGCGATCCGCGTCAACTTGCATGAACCTGAGCATCTTGTCCAAGGATTCCTTCTGCTCAGCGAGCTTCTCTGCCTTGTAACCCGGCGTCTCAGGCCTGTCATCCTGCAGCTCTACTCCTGAGCCCGTTTGTCTTTCAACAAGTGCGGTCGTCTTTGATCCGATCGCTGACGCTATTGCCGGGAGGCCGTACACTACGAAATGCTCATTGAAGAGAATGACCTTCCCGAATCCGACACCTTCTCCCAATGTTCATTCCCTTGATTGCTTTCTGCATAGCCAGTAGAAAAATCGTGCGATACGTTTGTCAAGAGTCATCGTTGGCCGGTCGAAGCGAAGTGTCTCCGCTAGAAGAGATGCTGGTCAAGTGCGTGTGCCGCGCCCCCGACCCCACTTCTTATGATAGGGACGTTAAGGTTGCCCTCGATATCGTCGCATACTTTGTCCAAGTATTCCGGCTGGGTGTTCAGAAACACTGAAGGACCGGTGTCCATCGAATACCAAACCGGGATACCTTTCTCTTCCCGCAACGTCCTGACCCTTCGGATTACGTTGATCGTCTCAGGGGATACGAGGACAAGCCCTTGCCGACCTGTCATGGTGACTGCGTGCAGGCTAAGTGAATCTGTTTCAGCAATCTTGCATACTTCAGCAGTGTCCCCTTTCTTGATTGCGTGAATCATTCTGGGGATAGCGGCTTTGACGGATTTCACCCTTGAGGTGAAGAAAGGTGAGGTAGTCGACTCATCGTGCGCCATATCGGTTTTTATGGGTGAAGCCAACGGCACGATTCCCATTGCTAGCTTGACATGCGTCCCGTCATCAAGCTGCTGGGCGAACGATCTTCCCCTTTTGTTTGCGTACCAGATGGAAAAACCGCCGACGAGGCTTCGACTTGCGGATCCCGCTCCCAAACGTGCTATCTCGCTTAAGCGCGATAGGTCAATCTTCAAGTTGAGGGCATTGTTTGCGGCGAACGCAACCGATGCGAAGGCTGCCGCTGAAAAACCGACACCCTTCGCCTTCTCGAGATTGTTCCTGCTAACTATTCTCACGTGGTCTTTGGTCTTCGCGAGTCTTCGCAGGGCATCGATGACAACCATTACCCGTTCCGCTTCAGTGCCTTTCGCAACGCCCCCGTTAATCTGAATCATGTCCTCATTGTACTGGGGGCTGAAATCAACGGTCGCCGTCGTCGTCAGTTCCTTTACACAAACGGAGATGCTATCGTGGAACGGAAGCCGGAGTTTCTTGTTCTTGAGGCCATGGTACTTTAACAAACCCTGAATAGTATGAGCAACGGCTGTAGCCTTGGCCATTAGATTAGCACTTCATCCTTAATTTTCACTAGGCAAAACAATGTTGCGGGTCTCGTCTTAAATATATGTTTTCCCGGCAGAAGGCTCCCTACGAACACGCTTCACCGGGAAACATCATCGAGAGAGGGTGCTTCCTGCAGCATCAGGTACGATCGAGTAACGAGTGCGTTCGTTACAGCAGCTATTCACGAGTGAAGACTATAGACGAGTATCCGACGACCGCGCTTTTGTCGCCGGTTATGTCCCCGCTGGTCTTGTAAGCCAGGAACTCCGGCTTGACGTCTCCCAGCATTTTTGCGGCGGCTATGAGCGTTGTAATTGGGCCGTAACCACACATAGTTACTCGGCTACTTTCCCCTAGTTCATTTAGCGTCCGGTCATCGAGGTTCATGATAGCGTCAATTGCACCCTTGTCCTTCCGGCTTGCGCTCTCATGGGTTTCGTAATGCGTCATGTCACTTGATGCGATTATGACGAAATTCTTGCCTTTGCACTGTTCAACTATACTCTTCGCGATGTCTCGGCTCGTCTGCAGGTCTTGCATCATCATGCAGATTGGTATGAACTTGGCAGCGTCCTTGTAGATGAATTGAATGAAGGGCAACTGGACTTCGATGGAATGCTCAGAGGAATGCGAGGCTTCGTCGATATCCAGAATACTGCATGATTTCTGTATTTGTTTCGCTAGACTGCTATCTATCGCGGTGGTGCCAACGGGGGTTTCCCATGCACCATCGGTCAGAATGGAGACGCCGCTCCCGTAACCCGTGTGGTTGGGGCCAAGAATTATGAATACTTCCGGCATCCCATCAGCCGCAAGTCGGCTATAGCCATTCGCCGCCACTGGTCCCGAATACATGTACCCTGCGTGCGGCGACACCAAGCCGACGATTTTCCTAGGACCATGCTCGACGACCCTCGGAACTTGTCCCGGGCCAAATCGGTGGGTGAAGCAACTGATTATCTGTTCTGTTAGTTCAGCTTTCGTTCCCGCGTAGAAGGCGTTCGCCACAGATGGCTTCCGAATTTTCAAAACTCACCGCCCGCTCTCGGGGCGATAGCTGCCAACTTTGTCTCGAAATCATCCACAGTAGCAGTTATTGTGCCGTCTTGGGCGAGTTCCCCTCGTTCACGCAGGACCTGGCGTGACAACAACCAGTAAACCATTGCCAAAGCGCGTCGCCCTTTGTTGTTCACTGGGATTGCGAGGTCGACTCCGCTGAAAACGTTATCCGTGTCGCAGAGCGCAATGACGGGAACCCCGGCGCTGGACGATTCCTTAATCCCCTGCCAATCCGCTCTCGGGTCGGTTACCATAATGATTTGCGGGTCTGCATGGTTCGGTTGCAGGGGGTTTGATATGAGGCCAGGCATGAAACGGCCAATGATGGGAACGGTCTTTGTTATCTCGCAGAACTTCTCGACGGGAGTTTTCCCATAAAGCCTAGAGGAAACGATTAGTGCACGTCCTTCCTCAAAGCGTGCGATAAAGCGGGCCGCTAGGCGAATCTTCTCATCAGTCTTCCCGATGTTTAGTATGAATAGCCCGTCGGGCCTGACACGGTAGATGTAAGGTTCCATGTCGCCAGTCTTAATCCTGGTACCTATGTGTAGGCCTGCGGCGAGTAGCTCTTCGAGTGGGAGGAGTAAGTCCTCGGACTTCGGCATTCCCTCTTTTTCTTCAATCTCAGACATGTAGGCACGCTCTATGGTTATTCGAATTGTGCGCGTCTCTTAGCGGTGACTTGTGCGTAGCGCAATAGGTCGTCTATTACGTCGACTTGGGATATGAACATGCGGCGGCAGCAATACCTCGTCATTCCCATGTCGTCCAGAACGGTCTTCGGCTTCTCCCCTGCCTTGACGCGACGAGCGAATTCTTCCCAGCGGTCGGCTACGAGTTTTCCGCAAGTGAAACAACGTACTGGTATGATCAAACCTTGTTCTACCTGTAGGATTTTTGCTCCCGGCGCCTAGCTCCAGGCCCACCGAACTTCTTAGGTTCCTTTCTCCGCGGATCGCCCGCAAGC
>JBAVCK010000067.1:0-1659 GCA_049586635.1 Bathyarchaeia archaeon | reverse complement strand
GTGGAGCGGTTGTCGTCTGAAGCAACACAGCGCTTTGTGGAGGCAATGGATGAGGATTTCAATACACCACGCGCCTTGGCAGCAGTGATAGCCTATGCCAAAGACGTCGAGCCCTATGCTTCCCGGGCAATCGGTCGCGGCTCTGTTGACTTGGTAATCGAGACCTTCGACTATTTTGGCGGTGTATTCGGCATACTGCACCCAACGAATGCCTCGCAAGACAAGCAGTTCGACGGTCTCCTGAAGCTGTTCCTCAAAATGCGGGAGGACGCAAGAAAGAAAGGCGACTGGGCAAGTGCCGATTCCATTCGGGAGAGCCTCGCGAACTTAGGAATCGGCCTCGAAGATACGCCAGCCGGGATGCGTTGGTATCGTGCGTCAACGAGATCGACGACAAAATCAAGTTGAGAGTTTGTAGCCTATCTTCCTTAGGAATTCCTTCCGCTCGTGCACGTCCCTTTCTGTCTCAATTCCTTTAGACGCGTAACCATCCACGACCCCTAGGATACCTCGTCCCTGTTCTGTTTCCGCAAGGATTACCTGAAATGGGTTAGCTGTGGCCAAGAAAATGTTGCACACTTCCGGAACCGCCTTCACCTTATCAAGGACGTTTAACGGGTACGCATTTCTCATGAAGATTATGAAACTGTGACCTGCAGATAAGGCGAAGGCACTTTTCGACGCCAAATCCTTCAGTTCAGAATCGTTACCATCAACTCGAACTAAGCACGGCCCACTCGATTCGCAAAACGCCAGGCCGAACTTTATGGTTGGAACTGCGTTGACGAGGGCCTCGTACAGGTCTTCAACGGTCTTGATGAAGTGGCTCTGCCCCAATATTACGTTGCATCCATCGGGGACCTTTACGTCGACAATTTTGGTGTTCAATCTAAAGCCATTCCCTACAGGATCTCCAGTTCTTTCTCAACCTGCACCAAGTTCTCGTATCCTTTCTGTGTTATCTTCACGGTGTCTTCAATCCTGACGCCCCCATACTTGGGCAGGTAGACACCCGGTTCAACAGTCACAACCCCGTTTGCCTTCAACGGGTCTTTACTCAATAGACCGAGGCCTGGCCGCTCACCTATTGTCAGGCCAACTCCGTGCCCGAGAGAGTGATTGAACCCTGAGAACAGGCTCTTCGCTTTACCCTCGTAAACCTCCCGCACGGTTCTGTAGCCGGCCCGTTCTATTACATCACAAGCCGCCACCATCGCCTCCTCTCCCTTCAACCCAGCCTTCACAAAATCCAGTGAGGTAGCCTGTGCTTCGTGCACAGTCTCATAGAGGCGCTTAGCTTTGGCATCCGCCCTGCCGACGACATAGGTTCGTGTGAGGTCGAACCAGTATCCGGTCTCCGCTTGCGGAAATATGTCGAAAACGATCAACCGGCCTTTCCTTATCTCGTCCGAATCGACCCCACTGTTGTGGGGATCAGCGCCAGATGGCCCTATCGCGAAAATCGTACCCTCTGGCGCAGTCAAACCCTTCTTCGCGATCTTGGTTGCGATTATTGATTTGACCAATCCGATTGTGGCTCGTTTCTTACTGATCTGGAAATGTCCGCGTGTCCTCTTCATGTTCCTCAAAACATCGACGACTTCACCGACGACTTCTGCCGTTTTTGTTCCAACACTTCGTATTTCATCTATCTCCCTC
>JBAVCK010000066.1:0-6685 GCA_049586635.1 Bathyarchaeia archaeon | reverse complement strand
CTACTACACCGTCACTTCGAACCTGAAGAAAGTGCAAGAATTTCTCGAAAAGTATCCCCAGCTTGGCCCAGAAGACCGAAGCGATGTTTCAGATAAAGTAGACACACTCCTGAAAGTGATCGACGGTCAGGAAAAGACAATGTCATGGAAACTTAGGGCAAAAATTGGCACAAAGAGAAAATGGTACACGGATGTCGAAGAGACAGCCGCGATGACATGAGGAGAAGATTGGAGGATCCGTTGAATGAGGTTTTTCTTCGCTGCCGATGTTCATAGTTCTGAAACGTGCTTCCGAAAATTCCTAAATGCCATAGACGTATACGGGGCAGATGTCGCTATGCTTCTTGGAGACTTGAGGGGAAAAGTAATCGTCCCCATAGTCCAGAGCCCTGATGGGACATACACCACGGATTTCTTAGGTCGAAAAACCGTCATCAAAAATGAAGCTGAACTCGCTCAGTTGGAAAAGAAAGTCGGCGCTGTAGGTTACTATCCATACCGGAGCACAGTGGAAGAGATTGCGAAGATTCAGTCAAATCCGGAACTAATGGATGCACTTTTCCTGAAATTTTTCACAGAACGCATGGAATCCTGGTCCAAACTCGCCGAAGAACGGCTCGCGAAAAGCAAAGCCAAACTCTTCATCGCCGCAGGAAACGATGACCCTCTTGAAATCGAGGACACGCTCAACAAGTCTAAACGATTCATGAACGTTGGCGACAAGAAATTCGAAGTGGATGAACATGAGATTATATGCTGCACGTATAGTGGCCCTAGCCCTTGGAAGACACCGCGCGAATGTGAGGAAGAGGAGCTAGCGAATAGGATTCAGTCTCTAACGAGTCAAGTGCGAGACTTCGAGAACAGCATATTCATGATGCATGATCCACCGATTGACACAACCCTCGACGTATGCCCAAAGCTATCGGAAGACATGACCCCATCAGCAACAGATGAGATTCATGCTGGTAGCAAGGCGGTGCTGGATGCCATCAAGAAGTACCAGCCGCTGCTGTCAGTTCACGGGCACATACATGAATCGAAAGGCATAATCGAGATTGGAAGAACGATCTGCATTAACCCAGGCAGCGAGTACGCGCAGGGTGTGCTTCGCGGAGCAATTGTCGATATTGCAAAAGGCAAAGTCAAGACGAAGATGCTTACCTCAGGGTAGAAGCATTCACAATCGTTCGACCTGTGCTTTCAAACTGGCTTCTATGGCTGATACCCCTGCTTCTGCCACCGATGTGTCTTCTTCGACTGTTCCCGAACTACAGCCTACTGCTCCAAGAACGAGCTTGTCGAGTTTTACGGGTACCCCACCAGCGAAGATCACGATACGCCCGCCGCAAGTTGAGTTGATGCCAAAATCAGGTCCGCCTGGCTGCGCGATTTTTCCTTCTTCTCCAGTGGATAGCCTTAGCACTGAAGCAGTATATGCCTTGTCGATTGCTATCTGAATACTTCCCACCAATCCGCCGTCCATGCGCTCGAAGGCGAGAATGTTTCCCGCTTCGTCAACAACAGCAATGTCCATGGGGACATTGATTTCGGTGGCTTTCTTCTTCGCCGCTTCAATCCCGACCCGTGCATCCTCGAGTGTCAATTTTGGGAACTGAATCAAAATTCATGTTTCCTCCAGTGTTTGAGATGCCTAATCCGTAGTGCTCGCTTATGAGTGATGCGGGAATTGAGATAACCGGAACTGTCATTATAGGTGACCATTCTTTTCTTCTGAAGAAATGTTAAATCAAGTGTTTCGCATGACCTCGCATAGCAAGAGAGTTGTTTTGTTGGAAAGCGCCGAACTAGAGCGGTTCAGTGTATACGGGTTCTCTATAGAATATCCGCCAGTCTGCCGCTTCGAATTCAACCCGAAAAGCAGACGCGAGAAAGGAGACATAGTCATACACTTCCCCGATAGGGAGAAGCTCTTCCTTTCATGGGGTGACCTTGCGACGGTGCAAAATAACTTCCAAACAGTCAAAGAACAGGCTGACCAGAGCATCAAGGCTATGATGAAAAGTCGAAACGTCGGAAAAGTGGAGAGATTAGTAGATAGCTCGCTAGACGTCAACTCTCATAAAGCAGCCTACAATCAAGTTAGATTTGACGAGTTGTCGCTCGGAGGGTTGTTCCTCTCTAAGACAAAGGCCACGAAACGTCTCACATATTCAGTTCACATTCACTGTCAGGATTCCTTAAGATACTTCGTGATTTACACGATCCTTTCTCCTAACGCCCCGGAGGATTTCGAAAGCCTCTTCAAGAGAATGGCGAAATCCTTCGTATGCCACAATGGGCCTTCAAGCAACAGGGTTCGTCGTGGGCATGTACGCGGTAGGCATAGTAATCTACTACACCGCCGCGACGTATCGTAGAAATCACACTTACCGTACGCAGCATTCGACACGACGGGAATACTGCTCTTTCATTTCTTGCCGTATATTTGATGGTACCAAGACTTTCTGACGGCGCCAGTTAGGTCGAAGTAGACGTGCTTGATGTATGTGCATTCCTCTAGGCTGTATCTCGACAGTGAGGCCCCATGTCCGCTTTGCTTGTAGCCAGCCCATGGCATTTCGGAGGGTACCGGGATATGGTCATTGACCCAGACTGTGCCGAACCTTAGATCTCGAACCGCCCTCATGGCCCGTGTAACGTCCTTTGTCCAGACCGACGCGCCGAGTCCATAGATCCCTTGATTGCTCTTCTTGACGGCATCATCCAGGTCAGATGTTTTGAGTACGGTGAAGACTGGCCCAAAGATTTCTTCCTGAACTATGGAAGAGTCGTGGTTTTCTGTGTAAATAGCTGTGGGTTCCAAGAAGTAACCATTCTCGTGCCCGGGAACTTGTGGAATCTTTCCGCCGAAGAGTAGGCGCCCTCCTTGTTCGATTCCTTCGTCCACATATTTCTTGACGCGCTTTTGCTGGCTCTGGGACACTAATGGGCCCATGTCCGTTTCCATGTTGCTTGGGTCCCCTACGCGTACCTTCTTTAGCTTCTCAACGAGCAGAGTTTGGAATTCCTCCAGCTTTGAATCGTGGACGTAGTATCTTGTCGAATTTGCGCAGTCCTGGCCATTGTTTATTATGCCGCCGACGACTGCGCCTTCCGTAGCAGCGTCAAGGTCAGCGTCTTCCAGAACTATGAATGGAGCTTTGCCTCCGAGTTCTAGAGAGATTTTCTTGACGGTATTTGCCCCAAGTTCCCCCAATCGTCTGCCGACCTCGGTGCTGCCCGTGAAAGCAATCATACCGACATCCTTGTGCCGTGCTAATTGTTCCCCGACTCTTCCTCCGGGGCCCGTGACAATGTTGAAAACTCCTTTTGGAACTTCCGCCTTCTCAACAAGTTTGCCCAGCTCGATCGTTGTGAGCGGCGTGTAACTTGCTGGCTTGACTACTACAGTGTTACCCGTCGCCAATGCCGGGAAGGCTCTCCAAACAGCCATCATTAGCGGATAGTTCCACGGGGTGATTACTCCGACGACGCCGATTGGTTCTCTTCGAATGCCGCTCGTACCCTCAGGCACATATTCCGCCATCGCATCTCCATTCAAAATGCGCGCCGCGCCGGCGATGTACCGTATGTTATCGACCGAATATGGCATGTCGTAGGTTGTTGATTGCCTGATCGACTTACCGTTATTGAGTGTCTCGAGTTCAGCGAAATAACCGATATTTTGTTCCAGCATAGACGCGATTCTTAGTAATGCGTTTGCTCTGTCGCCTGGGGTGATCTTGCTCCAGATTCCTCTATCGAATGCGTCCTTAGCGGCGTCTACGGCCTTGTCTACATCGTCGTCTGCTGCAGAAGGAACCTTATCGATCACTTTTCCCGTGGACGGGTCATGTACGTCCACCCATTCATCAGAAGAAGAAGGCAGCCATTCGCCGTCAATATACATGAGGCGGCTTTGGTTTCCTGATTTTTTCATATGCAAATACCAACGGTTTCGAGATTTGTTCGACTTTTTACTCTGTGGTATGTACAGTAAGAAGCTTTATGCTATCATTTCAATTGAGTGGTGGCAGTTTCGCCACCTGGGGTCTTGTAACGGGCATCATCGTTCGAGCCCACGGCCCTCAACATTAATCGCGTTCCGGTTGATTGGGAATCTTGCGTCCCCACTGAGATGCTGCTCTGAGAAAGTATAGGGTACAATTGGATGCACACAATTGGATGAACTGAAACTTTTCGGGGGCGAAGTTGCGAAATACTTCTACATTATTATGGGTATGAAGCGTTCTTCGTTTATTGACTTGCTCAGCTGGCCTACGATCGGGATCTCGTTTCCACAATACTTGCACCGGTTCTGTTCGTCCATATGCCAGCCTGTGATGTCGAAACCTAGGCGTTCTACAACAACCTTGTCGCATTGTGGGCAGTAGGTGTGTTCGAGCGGGTGGCCTGGAACGTTGCCTAAGTATACGTAATTCAACCCGACTTCTGTGGCGACTGCGTGATGTTTCTCCAGGGTTTTGACTGGGGTTGGTGGTAGGTTCATCATCTTGTAGTCTGGGTGGAAGCGTAGGAAGTGAATCGGCGTATCAGGGCCTAGGTTATCATACACCCAGGAAGACAGCTTCTTCGCAGCCCCTAGGTCGTCTCCGACCTCTGGGACAATTAAGTCCGTGATTTCAATGTGGACCTTCGTCTTGTCACGGATCTCTAGCAGTGTCTGGAAGATTGGGTCGGCGTTAGCGATTCCGATATACTTCCGAACAAAGGAGGTTTCACCACTGCCCTTGAAGTCGACGGTTATGCAATCGAGGAAATCCCGCATCAACCCAACCGTCTCAGGCGTATCGTACCCGTTCGAGACGAATATGTTGATCAGCCCAGCCTTCCGCGCCTGAACCCCAATATCATGGGCGAACTCGATGAAGATCGACGGTTCATTGTAAGTATACGCCAACCCCTCACAACGATAGCGCTTCGTCATCTCCACAATCGACTCCGGAGTCGCGTCCAATCCCTCGATCTTGCGGCGCTGACTGATGTCGGAGTTTTGGCAGTAAGAACAGAGCCAGTTGCACCCGGTCGTTGCGATTGAGAATATCTTGGTTCCGGGCATGTAGTGTGTTACTGGTTTCTTTTCGATTGGGTCTATGTGGCCGGCGATTATTTTGCCGTAGACGTAGAGCCAGAGTTTTCCGTTTGTGTTTCCTCGGATTCCGCAGAGGCCTACCTTTCCTTCCGGAATGTTGCAATACCGGGCGCAGGCAGTACATCTCACCCTGCCATGTGGGAGTTGTTGGTAGAGTGTTGCCTCTTTGCCGACAGTCATAGCTGCGGCCTCAACTTGGCAGGGTGTTGCTTTGGTCGGAAAGTCATCTAGGTTGTTGCTCGTTATGGTCTTCGGCCTAGCCTCGGAATAAACCTATCCTCAGAAATTCGTATCAGAGGCCCCTCTCAACTAAGTAGTTAGTTGCCGGCGACCAACTACTTAGTTGCTATCTCCATGCTCGTTGCAAAGCATGCGTGAATCGCTAATAAGCCGGTTTTCTGCCTTGAAATTCTAACCCACAAAGAATATGATAGAAGATTTGGGTACAGAACGACTTAGCGTACGCTGACGCTCTTCGCTAATGTCTTCTTTAATCTGGCGTTGTCGGGGAAGACCCAAACGATCTCACGGTCGTTCAGAATTATCTTGTTGCTTGCTAGTAAGTAGTCTATGATGCGGTTGAAGGTTTGGTACTGCACTTGCCGTGGGAGGCTCTGCCAAAGAGCCTTCTTGGTTGGGTAGGTCAACGCTGTCCTAATTGCCTTCTCCACCATTTGAATTGTTCCGAGCGTTGGGTCATGTCCTCCTTTGCTGACCGTATTCTGTTCCTCCATCACATTCTATGAGCAGCGTACTTAGTTGTGATTATATAAACTTATATAATGTATTAACTTATACAATACTTAGAATGAGAGAACGTGACACTTACACTGTTTGTACCCTGAGTAGGTCTGTTGTTCCGCCTGGTGTGGATGGGTCTCCGCAAACCACAACAATCTTGCCGTCCTCACTAACCGTCCCGCTATGCCGGGCTGCGGCCTTTGCGGCCGAGAATATTTCAGCCGTGGTCGAGAGTTTCTTCACACGGTAGGGGTACACGCCCCAGAGCAACGAAAGTCTGTTCATCACCGGGACATTGTATGTCAGAGCAATGATGGGAACCGGCGACCGAAACTTTGACACTCGATGTGCTGTAAGGCCGGTTCTCGTATGAGCCACTATGCAACCCGCGCCCAATCGGTATGCGACTACGCAAGCCGAGTAACTAATCAAATCCTGAACGATCGGTCTCAGATGTCTGCGCTTACTGTTGAGGAGTTTACTGTATGGTAAGTTGTTCTCAGTCGCAGAGGCGACTCGCTTCATCACGTTCGCCGCCTCAACAGGGTATCTTCCGACCGCAGTTTCCTCTGAGAGCATGATCGCGTCTGTTCCGTCAATTATCGCGTTCGCAATGTCAGTTACTTCCGCGCGTGTTGGGACGGGGTTATTGACCATGGATTCCAACATTTGGGTGGCTGTAATCACAGGTTTTCCGGCAGCGTTAGCCTTTGCAATTATTTCCTTCTGAAGAGTAGGGATCTCCTCAAGCTCCATCTCGACGCCGAGGTCACCCCGAGCAACCATTACTCCATGTGCCTTCTGCACAATTGCATCAAAGTTCTCGAC
>JBAVCK010000065.1:0-7570 GCA_049586635.1 Bathyarchaeia archaeon | reverse complement strand
CTATAACACAATCCCAGAGCGCCACCGTCCAACTAACTTTAACGTCGGGCGCGACTACAAATCTTGGACAAACAGTCCTCACGGCGACCATAGTAGGATATGATATTCCGAGTGGGCTACTCTTCACAATCACGCCCACGACCACGAACATAGTTGCAGGTCAGACTACCAGTGTGACAATCACTCTCCTAATGACCCCGCAATTTCTCCAGGCAGGGGGAACCTACATATTCGCGATTGGAATAAACGCCTTGATGCAGGGTCCTCTACTTAACGCCTATACGTCATACCAGAACTACTTCGTCAGCAAAGCGGTGCCCCTAACGATCATTATCCCGCCAGCATTCAGCGTCGCAGCTAACCCAACAATTTTCAACGTGTTGGTCGGCGGGCCTTCTCAACAATTGGGTATAATTGTTACGCCGATAACATCAGGCTTAACCGACCCCATAGTTCTATCAGTCCAAGGCCTACCTGCCGGACTGATCGCAACCTTCCAGAATAATCCCCTCACCCCGAACGGCCTCGAACCATTATCTACGAACCTTGTGATTCAGGCACCTGGGAGCACATTCCCCACGACTGCTACCATAACGATCTCGGCTGAGGCTGCTGGCGTAACCAACACGGCTACAGTATCATTGACACTTCAACCGCAGGGAGATTATAGCATACAGGCAGATCAGACTATACTGTCATTCACGGGAGCCGGCGAATCAAAGAGTATTACGCTGACGATCACTCCGCAGAACGGTTTCAAATCGAACATCAACCTCACGACTATAAATCTGCCAACCGGTTTCACAGATTCATTCAGCCCAACAAATCTCCAAGTACAACAATCAAGCCCTATCACAGTGATCCTAACGATCGTTGCTGGGCCTAATATTCAACCAGGCACTTACTCTGTATCAATCGTAAGCACTACCGGCGTTTCCGCAGCGAAAAACATACCGGTTACGGTGCTTGTACGAGCGGGTGTCGGTCAAATATGGCCAATTGTCTTGATTATGGTCATCCTGATTGCGGTGGTAAGCATCATTGCCTTCATTGGCATACCAAGGGGAAGAGAAGTACGACGGATACCTGAACAACAAACCGGCGTTCCCAGCCTACCGCCGTAGAACGAGGAGACACTTTCGATGGCCCACGTGGCACCCATTATGATTAGGAAGTCAAAAACCAAGACCGGGAAAATTGTTCGCTTAACAATCCCCAAGATTTTACTTGATGACGCTGAGTTTCCACTCGACCTCCGAGAGCAGGTCTACATCCGAATAGTGCCCGATGGACTATTACTAACTCATAATTCGAAAGGAAACGGTACGTGGAAAGTGTGACTGGGACCGGAGCCAATAGAGACTACTATCAAGTCTTGGGTGTTCCGGAAAACGCTACAAAAGAACAAGTGAAAGCCGCTTACAGGCAACTTGCCCTGCGATACCATCCTGACAGGAATAAGAACCCCAAAGCGCAAGAGAAGTTCAAGGAAGTATCACAAGCCTACCGAGATGCATGCAAAGCCCTAGAACATCAACGCTTTGCCATAGAACAAGAGACAACAGATTGGACGCCCGGCCCAATCTTAGTACGTGAAGAATTCATTCCTGACCTGCGCGATGGTAGAAGAAACCTCAGCGTGGAAGGAGGAGAGAGGGGGAACGTCAACTATGCGTTGTGGGTTTCCCTGAAAGAAGTTGCAATAGGAACAAGAAAAACAATCTCGATAAGTCGAAGAATCGTTTGCAGTTTCTGTGAAGGGTTCGGCCAGAAAACTGGATGCAGACACTGCCAAGGAACCGGGATCAGAAAGGAAGTACGATTTGTTCCGCTTACAATCCCTGCCGGAGTCGAAGATGGCATGCAATTCAAATTGACAGGAGGCGGAAACTTCGGCGGCGACATCTTCGTTGAAGTCAACGTGAAACCACATCGACTATTTCGAAGAGACGTGGATAACATCTACTGTGAAGTGCCTGTATCAACCGCTCAACTAAGAAACGGAACCGAAATACAGATCAGTACTTTGGATGGTTCAACCGCTTTCCTACGTGTTCCGCCCAAGACGCGTAAGGGCACAATATTCGTCTTGCAGGAAAGAGGCCTACCTAGGTGGGGGTCGTCAAGAAGAGGCGACCTCATGGCCAAAATAGTATGACGAATGCTCGCGCACCCTTGATATTAAGGTGCAGATGAGATTGAACAGACTAGGCACATCTAAGACGTTTCTAAACTGGCTGCTCCAAGAAGCCTTCGATCCGATATCTCACGCTTACGCAGTTGCTTGAAAAATCTGACGACGACCCAGAGGCTAGATCGGCGAAGGCGATGCGAGTACTGAGCAGGCTTGAGCAAAACTAGAACGAATCACTAGCGAAATTCGCCATGAAATCCGGATGTTCTAAAATGCGAAAAGGCTTATCTGAAAAACCTTAACGACTGAATGAAACTATGTCGGCACAGAGTCCGAAACAGGCAGACGTTGAAGTCATAGTTCGTCCGCTTCGAGAGAATGACCTTCCGGAGGCTGACCGCGTCTGCCGCCTAGCTTACGGTACGTTTCTTGAATTGCCCGACCCGATGACGGTCTTTGGAGATGCTGAATATGTACGAACCCGTTGGTTAGCTGATTCGGATGCCGCCTTTGGCGCCGAGGTTAACGGCGAACTTGTAGGTTCGATTTTCGCAACGAGTTGGGGCAGTTTCGGATTCTTCGGACCGCTCTCAGTGCGCCCTGACCTATGGGACAAAGGCATTGCCAAACGCCTGCTTGAAAGTACGATGGAGCTCTTCGACAAGTGGGGAACAAAGCACATCGCCCTTCTCACCTTTGCAAACAGCGGAAAGCACATTGCTCTTTACCAGAAGTTTGGCTTCTGGCCACGATTCCTCACTCCCATAATGTCCAAGGCTGTAGAGCAAAAGCCGCAATTCGTGGAACGGTCGAAGTTTTCTGAAGTGCAGGAGAAGAAACGGGAGCAGTGCCTCGATGCCTGCAGCGACCTTACTGGCAAGATCTACGAAGGACTCGATGTGAGGCGGGAGATTCAGGCGGTCGCCGCTCAGAAGCTTGGTGAAACGCTGTTGCTGTGGGTTAGGAAGGAACTCGTTGGATTGGCGGTGTGCCACTGTGGTGTGGGTTCAGAGGCGGGCAGCCGTAACTGCTACGTGAAGTTCGGGGCAGTTCGACCCAGCGAGAACGTTAGGCTAAATTTTGGTTTACTGCTAGACGCATGCGAAATGCTTGCAACTGAAAGAGGGATGTCGCGACTTGTCGCTGGTATGAATGTGGCACGCCATCAAGCCTATCGCGTAATGATTGAGCGTGGTTTCCACATGGATTTTCAAGGTGTGGTGATGCAAAAACCTAACGAGCCTGGGTACAATCGACCTGAGGTCTTTGTCATCGACGACTTGCGATAAGAGTGCACGGGGTCTTGGGAGCGGCAGGGTGTGCTAGTTCGAGATGAGTTTGCTCTTGACTATTTAGGTCACGTTTAGCCCCGAATGATCTGAAGATCTCCGCGGCTTGCCCAAGTATCTTTTTCGATTAGTCTGGGCTCCTTTGCAGTGCTTGAAACAAAGTGGAATGGCTAGTGACTGAACAGTCAGTTCGGGAGTCTCTCTGTCGGTCGATTGGTCAGCGTCATGAGACGAATTCTGTGCCACCTGTCCCAATCTTTATCGTCCGAGTCACTCTTTCTTCGCCGACTTTGAGGTGTCGAATTCCGCTGTCTCTAGCTCCTTGAAACGGGTTTCCACGAATTGAGCTACCTTCTGTTGACTGTATTCTTTTTCCTGTTTCTGCTTGTCGAGGCGTTCTTTGATGACCCTTAACAGTTCGTCTGTGTTTACGGGTTTGATTAGGTAGTAGTCTACTCCCTTGTTGATCGCCTTGACGGCATTCAGCAATGCGGGGTAACCGGTCAGTATGATCTTGACCATTTTCGGTGTTGTTTCCTTCAGGGCGGTTAAGAGTTCGGTGCCTTCGATATCCGGGAGGCGAATGTCGATTAGTGCGAGATTGTAGAAGTTCGCCCTAGCCTTCTCGATAGCCTGTTTCCCGTTCTCTGCGGTGTCCACCACGTAGCCTGCGTGCTGGAGGGTCATTGAAACCGTTCTCCTAATGCTTTCCTCGTCATCGATTACAAGGATTTTGGCTGATTCCGTCATTCTTGCGTCACCTCCGCTGCGTCAGGTTTGATTGGAAGGCGTATTGTTACGATTGTGCCTTCACCAGCTATGCTTTTCACTGATATGCTTCCTCCATGAGCGTCCACAACGCGTTTGCAGATCGCCAACCCCAAACCCAACCCCTTCGCTTTAGTGGTTTGGAGCGGCTTCCAGAGATTCTTCATCACCTTCTCTGGCATGCCCGATCCCGTATCTGAGAATTCAATTTCCATGCTACCGTCAGATTGCTTACCACTTATCGTGAGTATGCCACCTTGCGGCATCGCGTCGATCGCGTTATCCACAAGGTTGATGAAGACTCTCGTCATCCTGTCCGAATCAACTTTTATTGTCGGGCGCTCTTCCGACCTGTCATGTACTGTAACCATCCCTGGAACACTGACCTTTGCTAATGCTTCTCTTACGATTGATTTCGGAGTCGTCTCGATCAGATTCAATTTGATTTCTGCCGAGTATTCCGTGAGGTCTCCTACGATGGCATCTGAATAACCAACGCTGTCCTCGATCAGTCGAAGCATCTCATCTCTCTCCTTCGCCGTCAATGCCTCTTGTTTCAGGAGGTGCACCGCTCCAGCTATTCCTTGCAACGGGTTGCGAAGGTCGTGTCCAACCATCGCCGCTGTTTCGCCTACGGCAGCCAGCCGTTCAGCTTGCTGAAGGCGCTGCTCCATTTCTTTTCGCTCGGTGAGATCAATTGTAGAGACCAAAACCTTCGCAAGCGTATCCTCGTAGCCTGGAATCACGCTCAAAATCAAGCTAACGTGCTTCGTGTCGCCTGCCAAAGTTTGATTGTCAAATTCGCTCGCAAATTGTGTCTTTCCCTCACCCAAGGCGACGAGTTCTTCTCTGAATCTATCGTGGAACTCGTGGGTGAAAACCCTGCCCAATTCACCCCCCAATTCTTCAACTGTTTTCGCGCCGTACAGTCTCAGCGTGGCTTCGTTAACATCAAGAATCTTCACCATAGTTGCACACTTGGCAAGGTCCTCCGGATGCTCAATGAAGTATCTTCTAAGATTCCTAATCCCTCTGCTTCGTAGGTCATCTAAGTATTTCTTGACTTCTGAGAAATCTTCTTCCCAAAGGGAGATTGGGCTGCCTTCAAAGAGGCGACGGTATCGTGCTTCGCTCTCAGCTAGCTTGCCAGACCTCTCCTTAACCAGCTCCTCTAGATGCGCAGAGTACTGCTTCAGTTCCTCCTCCAATTGCTTGCGTTGGGTGACGTCGCGGAGTATTCCTTCATGGTAAATGATGTTCCCCTGTTCGTCGTGAACATAACCACCATGGTCTTCGACCCAGACCTCGGATCCATCCCTTCGTCGCATCCTGTATACTTCCACTTCTTCTTGGCCTGTATCCAGAATGTGGCTTCCACGTTCTTCGGGTGAGAAATACAGTTCCTTCTTGATGTCCATAATGTCCAACATTTCCTGCTTGCTCGAATACCCGAACATCTTCGCAAGAGTAGGATTAACATCGACAAATCGGCCCTCGTGCGTGCTGCGGTACATCCCATCCAGCATCCGGTCGAAGAGAGAACGGTAGCGTTCTTCCGATTGACGAAGTTTCTCTTCCGCCCTCTTGCGGTCGGTGATGTCCGTTCCGTAGAGGTTGACGTAGTTCTCTTCCACGATCGGCTTAACAAGAAACGTGTATGATTTGCCGCGAAGCTCGATGTCGATATTCCTGCCCTCCTCAGAGGAAAGAACATCAGTAACAAGGTCGCGCCAAGGCATGGGCGCAGCTTGACCAATTCCGGACCTCCAGTCCTGCAATAGTGCCTTACTCGCCTCGTTTGCAGAGAGAACGGTGCCATGCCTGTCTAACCGTAAGATGGGGGCCGGGTTCTCGGAGGGGAACCTCGCTATAGTCTCTAGCTCCTCTTCATGTCTCAAGCGTCCAAGCGCTGAGCCCACGTGGATCGCCAATGTCTCCAGAAGTTCCTGGTCTTCATCGCTAAAGGCGTCAAGACGTATGCTATCCACGCATAGGACCGCAACGGCTTCAGCGTCGAGAAGCACGGGCACGACCAGTTCCGAAAGTACGGTGGGCGGCCCCGTCCAATCGTAACCTTTAGGGTCGACATAGGCGGGTTCTTTTCGGGTATCGGATATTCTGAGTGTCGTCTTCGTGTTTGCAGCTTTGACTGTCGTGCCACGTCCCTCTAATGGCTGCGCTGAGAAGGCTAAGGGTGTACCTCTGCTTCCCTTGATTTGTAGAGAGCCGTTTTCGACTAACAGGAAGTCGGCGTGTTCGAATCCAAACGTAAACTCCAATGCATCAAGAGTGCACTTGACGATGGTGTCACCTTCCTCCGCTGAGCTAAGTTGCGATGCGTGCGTGTGTAGCGCTAGCAGCCTAGTTTCGTACTTCTTGCGTTCGGTGATGTCGTCGAAAACGAACTCAATGGCGGGTCTCTGGTGATAAGTGATCTTCGCCGCTCTAACCATGACGGGGATTTGAGAGCCGTCCTTCTTTGTCAGGCTTATCTCATAAGGAGCTACGCGTTCGCCACGTAGCCTCCTGGTTATGTTTTCCTTGAGCACACTTCTGGATTTTTCTGACACAGCGTTCTCTATTGGGTCAAAAGAAGGCGATAGGAGCTCTTCGCGGGTCCAACCCAAATCTAGGACTGCTACGCTGTTGACGTATTTCAGAACTCCATCTTGGAAAATCCCGATGAAGTTCGGCGAATCCTCCACCATCGCCCGGTACTTTTCTTCGTTTTCTCGCAGTGCCACTAAGCTTCGTTGATTCTCAAGGGCGATGGCTGCATGGTTGGCGAACAAAGCTAGCAGTTCGAGGTCCGCCTGCGTGAAGTGTCTGGCCTCCTTATTGTCTAGAACGTGGATCACCCCCGTAACTTGGCCCTGCCAGATCATCGGTGCGCTGAGGACGGAGCTGAACGGTTGATCCTTCTCGTAGATAGCTGCACGGCCTGGCCAAGTTCGATAATCGTCAATGATCAACGGTTTCCCAGTTGCCGCCACGATACCAGCTGCACCTTCGCCATACTTGATCACCGTCCCCACAGTATTCGTGGCAGTATTGTAACTGACCACACAACGTGCTTCCTGCTTCTCGGAATCGCAGAGGTACATTCCTCCGCTGGTCGCGCCTAGCAGTCGTGCCGCTCGTTCCACGATGCTGTTCAGCAATTCTGGCAAGTCATGCCTGCCAGTAATGTCAAGCACCGTTTCCTGGAGCACAGCCAGCTCTCCTACCCGGTGGCGCAGCGCCTCCTCCGCCTGTTTGCGTTCGGTGACATCTTGGTAGATAGCAACAATTTCTCCAGAGGGCAGCTTGTACACGTAGTTATCTCTCCACCCGGCAATCCTCTCGTCCTTGTACAGTGTGGCAGGGTAATGCTCTGGTT
>JBAVCK010000064.1:0-18892 GCA_049586635.1 Bathyarchaeia archaeon | reverse complement strand
TCGCAAAACCAATTCGCGATGCCATTGTAGATCGGGGCTTCACTTTTCCCACAGACCCTCAGCTAAGAGCGATTCCGGAGATCTTAGCCGGCAAGAATGTTCTGCTGATATCGCCAACCGCTTCAGGAAAAACAGAGGCAGCGGTCCTACCTGTTCTGAGTAGGTACATTACAGACCGTGGGGAAGATCGAGGAATCAAGATACTCTACATTACCCCTCTACGGGCATTGAACCGTGACATGCTGGAACGGTTCGAATGGTGGGGTAAGAGGCTTGACCTGAGGATTGCTGTTCGGCATGGGGATACGGAAGTCAAGGAGAGAACATTCCAGGCGAAGAACCCTCCAGATATGCTGATCATAACACCCGAAACGCTCCAAGCGATCTTGACTGGGCGTGTTATGAAACGCCATTTGCAAGCGGTGAACTTCGTAATAGTTGATGAGGTTCATGAGTTAGCTGAGGACAAGCGAGGAAGTCAACTCGCCCTAGCCTTAGAGCGGCTACGATGGGCAGCTATGCACGATTTTCAGGTAATCGGCCTTTCGGCCACCATAGGAACTCCTGAGAAAGTTGCTCGATTTCTGGTCGGAGTTGGCAGAGAAGTTACTATTGTCCATGTTCCAGTCGGGAGAGAGATTCACCTCGAAGTTACCTGTCCAAAACCTGAGGGAAGGGACATGGTGTTGGCTTCTCGACTGTATACCCACCCTGATGTCGCGGCACGCTTGAGGCTCATGAGAGAACTGATAGAGTCTCATCGGTCCGTTATCCTCTTCACTAACACGAGGTCAATTGCGGAGATTCTTACTAGCCGAATGAAAGTCTGGGATGTTGACTTCCCCGTCTCAATTCACCACGGTTCACTTGCAAAACCGTCCCGAATTAGTGCTGAGAGGGGGCTGAAGGACGGCCAGCTCCGAGGGCTCGTCGCCACGTCATCTTTGGAGCTTGGGATTGATGTCGGTAGTGTCGACTTCGTTATTCAATACATGAGCCCGCGCCAGGTCACCAGGCTGATCCAGCGTGTGGGTAGGAGCGGTCATAGGATTGGGAGGATCGCGGACGGAATAATTGTTGCCTCAGACTCAGATGACACGTTGGAAGCGATGGTAATCGCTCGCCGTGCTCTGGAGGAACGCCTTGAACCAGTTACAATTCCATACAAACCATTGGATGTCCTAGCCCACCAATTAGTCGGCTTGCTAATACAGAAGGGGAGGTGGTATGTCAACGAAATTATGGAGATCTTCACGAAGGCCTACCCATACGCGGAGTTGACCGAACAAGATCTGATTGGCGTAATCAATTACATGCACTCCCGCTTTCCAAGGCTGGCATGGTATTCGCCGCAGGACAACGTAATCCTTAGGCCTCGAAGAATTAAGGCACTCTTCACGTACTATTTTGGCAAGCTGTCCATGATACCCGACGAAAAACAGTACCTGATTATCGACCAGGGAAACGATGAAGCTGTCGGGGTTCTCGACGAAGCATTCGTGGCCGAGTACGGCGAGCCGGGACGGAAATTCATCGTCCGCGGTTCGCCTTGGAGAATGATGAGCATACGTGGAGACAAAATCTACGTCAAAGCCATTCGAGACCCGACGGGCTCAATTCCAAGTTGGGTGGGTGAAGAGATCCCTGTCCCATTCGAGATAGGCCAAGAAGTCGGCGCGACAAGACGGCGAGTAGAAGAAGGCGTTCAGGCGGGCAGGAGCGGTTCCGAGCTAGTTCAGGAGCTTTGTAGGGATTATCCGGCAGATTCTGAAACGGTAGAACGTTCATTGAGCGAAACGTTCGAACAAATCTCGCTAGGCTTGAAGGTTCCCACGGATATGCGGGTGGTTCTCGAGGACTGGGAAGACTTTGTCATCATCAACGCTCATTTCGGACTGTTGGTTAACAGGACCCTCGCTCGCTTGGTCGGGCATGTCCTGTCAGAGGAAATTGGCACTACGATAGGTGTCCAGCAGGACGCATACCGAATCGTTGTTCAAACCTCTGGGTCGGCTAATGCGTTGAAAGTTGCTGAGACGCTTCGCCGACTTGCAAGGATGGACGTTCAGACACTTGTCGTTGACGCCTCGAAGAAGACTGGCTTGTTCAAGCGCAGGCTAGTGCACGTAGCAAAGAGGTTTGGTGCCATTACCAAATGGGTAGAGTTTGGTAGCGTCAATCTCCGCCAAGTCATGAAGAGCTTCGAGGGGACGGTAATCATGGAGGAGGCTTTCAAGGAGACTATGGAGAAGGATTTGGATGTCCCGAACACTCTCCGGGTGCTGCAGAAATTCGGCAATGAAATCGAGCTTTTAGTGGCCTCTCGAACACGAGAGGCAAGCCCAATTGCCAGGATAGGAATTGAGCGCATAAGCCGAAAAACGGACCTGATTCCACCTGAGAAAATGAAGCGAATTCTTGTTGAGACGACAAGGGTAAGGATACTCAATGAATCGAGAACTCTGGCATGTCCTACCTGCCTGTGCTACGCCCAAATTCAAATGGTCAAAGATATGCCAACCGACTTCACTTGCCCGAAATGTGGGACGGGTAAACTTGGAATCACTAGCGAACTTCCTGAACTCGTCGAGAAGATTGGAAAAAAGAAAGGACGCAACATGTCGGAACGGGAGGAAAGAGTTCGCGAGGATATCAAAGCCAGCGCCGCACTACTCCACAAATATGGCAAGGTGGCGGCGTATGTGCTCGCCGGAAGGAAGATAGGGCCTGGAGAAGCGAAGGTTGTCCTAAGGCGGACACATCTTGTGTCGGACCGTCTCTTTGAATCCATCATGGATGCTGAAAGGCGGGTTCTGCGCCGCCGGTTTTGGTAACTGAAAATGGTGCGTTGGTGTACCTCCACAAGGACGATAAGCCGGAGCAGTCAAAGGTGTTTGGGCAATGACGAAAGCTGGTATTGGAGTAACCTGTGATCGAAGAAACCAGACCGGAGCCCGCAACACTTAGCTAGAGAGAACGGCACCGCTCCGCGGCTAGCTGCCGCGAACAATTTTCAAGTCTAAGAACATTTCTTCCGCGCACGGCGTGTGGGAGCTTTTATATAAACAAACGACGCCTGTCTGTTCCACGGAAATTTTGGAGGAAAATAACGTAAATGTCAGCTACATCGAAACGAAACACAACATACATCGCGGCAGCAGTTCTAATCGTAATCATACTTGCCGGAGTAGGCTACTACTTCTACTCATCAACGAGCGCTCCCACCATGACTACTCAATCGATGCCCACTTACAAGGACACTATCGTGATAGGCACAACCGACACAGTCCAGACTACACTTGACCCGGCGGACGCATACGACTACTTTGCACAAAGCGTAATCATGACCAACATAGCCAACGGGCTCGTTGAATACAGACCAGGAACCACAGCGTTCGTGCCAGCTCTGGCGACAGATTGGACCGTAAGCTCAGACGGTCTCACGTGGACATTCAACCTGCGGCAGGGTGTAAAGTTCGCGGATGGAACACCATTTGACGCAAACGTCGTCAAGTACACCATAGACAGAGAGTTTGCAATCGACGAACCATCAGGTCCATTCGCGGGGGTCGGTCTTGACACACTAATCAACAAAACCGTAGTGACAAGCCAATATCAAGTTCAATTCGTACTTAACGAGCCCTTCTCAGCGTTCTTGGCGATGGTCGCCTTCCAAGCCATGTGGCCAGTCAACCCGAATGTGGCTCCTATGCATTCTATTGTGAACTACACTGGAGATGTGAAAACAGAAGTCAACACAAACATCGGAGCGTACATGGTGACCGTTTGGCAAAGAACAGGCGGCAAGGATGTTGAGATCGATCTACAGGCAAATCCAAACTATTGGAACGCCTCGAGCGGCAATCCCAAGACAAAGAACATAATTTTCAAGATCTACTCCGACGCCACATCACTCAACCTGGCTATGCAGAGTGGTGCAATCGATATCGCGTACAGACAACTTTCCCCAACTGACAATCAGGCGTACAAAACAAATGCTAACTTCAAGTTCTGGGAAGGTCCAGGTACATTCATACAATATCTTTGCTTCAACTTGAAATCACCGCCGTTCGACAACGTTGCGGTGAGGCAAGCAGTCGCGGCAGGTATTGACAGGTCCCTCATCACCAACACGGTCTTCCTAGGACAGATGGTCCCGTTGTACAGCATGATACCTGCTGGAATGTCCTATCATGAGGATGCGTTCAAGACTTACGGCGACGCGAACGTAGCCCAAGCTTCGTCCTTGCTGCAAAGCGCAGGTTACAGTGCCTCAAACCCATTGAAGTTCACTTTGACATACCCCACTGGGCACTACTCGTCGACAGACGGGATTTCTTCTGCAATTAAGCAGGCACTCGAAAAGACTGGGATGGTACAGGTTACACTCGCCAGTGAACCCTGGGCAAACTACAAGGCAAGTACGCAGTCGGATCAACTTCAGGCGTATATTTACGGTTGGTACCCTGACTTTTTGGATCCGTTCGATTACACGCAACCATTTCTGCCAGCAGACGGCCGCGGTTTCCTGAACACGCACTACGTCAGCCCCGACATGACAGCACTGATTAAGACAGTGGGTTCATCCACTGACACGAGCGTGCTGGCTACGACGTACGCGAGCATCCAGGAGTTGACCGCCAAAGACGCGCCAGTAGTGCCTCTCTTTCAAGGCAAAAGCACTGCTGTAAGCAATCTCAAGGTTGGCGGAATCGTACTGGACGCCACAATCTGGTTCAGAGCCTACTTGTTGTGGGAAACGACATAGAAATCCTCTGGGTAAGTTTAAAACCCAGCCTCCACTCCCTCCCTTTTTTGTGGGCTTAAGAGATTACGTAATCACTAGGATACTACTAACAATCCCAATGATTATGATTTTGCTTTCGATCGTATTCATAATCATGAGGGTTTTACCAGGCAACCCTGTGTTGCTTAGGTTTGAGAAGAACGCCGACCCGGCATTGATAGCATCGTATACCCATCAGCTCGGGTTGGACAGGCCACTGTATCTCCAGTATGTTGATTACCTTTGGGGTCTTTTGCACGGCAACTTTGGAGTCTCGATGGCAGGGGATTTCGCACCAGTTGGCCCCCAAATACTCTCCAGATTCCCTGCTACCCTTGAATTGACGTTTTACGCGTTCATCGTAGCAGTACTAGTAGGAGTCTTCTTGGGCGCGTTTGGTGCTCGTAGGGGGGGTGCTCCTGACGAGTCCGTCAAGGTGTTCGGTATCCTCATCTACGCTTTTCCTGTTTTCTTTCTTGGCATGATACTTCAACTAGTGTTTGGAATTTGGGTTCATCTCTTGCCAGTAACAGGAAGACTTAGTGCGGGGATTCAGCCCACGGGGCTGTCGATTAACGGAGTTCAATATCAAACTGGCATATACACGCTCGATAGCCTCCTGTCGGGCAATGTCATTGAATTCATAGATGCGGTTAGGCATTTGATCCTTCCCTGTCTCGCTCTTGGCTTGGTTATCTCCGGAGTATTTGTGAGGATGACCAGGGCAAATATGATGGAAACAATGAAGTCAGATTTTGTCACGGCTGCCCGTGCAAGGGGATTGAAAGAGAGAACTGTCGTGTATGCTTACGCACTTAGGAATGCGATGCTTCCGATCGTTACAATCATGGGGTTGCAGTTTGCCATTTTGCTTAGCGGCGCGATACTTACTGAGACTGAGTTTAGTATTCTTGGGCTTGGGACCTACCTGATTGACAGGATAAATTTCAGGGATTACACAGCCGTCCAAGGCACCGTCGTTTTTCTCGCTCTTCTGATATCCTCTGTGAGCCTCATCGTTGACATCCTGTACGCCTATCTCGATCCCAGGGTTAGACTATGAAGCAGAATAATTCCCGCCAACACACAGCCTCTCTGATGGGGAACCTGCTCTCACCGCTCATAGGAAAGGGGCGCGGCAGGGCTTTGATGTTCGTTGGCATTGGAATAGCCTTGGTCATAACTCTCATGAGCGTGACTGCCCCGTTCATCTCACCCCACGACCCAACGGTCATCGGCTTGGGGCCTGTAAACTCCCCCCCGAGTGCTAAATTTCCTCTTGGAACGGATCAATATGGCCGAGACCTTCTCAGCCGGACAATTTGGGGTGGGCGGTTCATACTGCTCGTCGCAGTCGCGGCAGTTTTGATCTGTATGGCTGTAGGGTTGCCGATCGGGCTCGTATCGGCTTACAATGGTGGTAATCTGGACAGGACCGTGGCGCTTGTAATGGATAGCATCTATGCCTTTCCGAGTCTGGTGCTCGCCATAATGATCATCAGCGTGTTCGGCGTTTCAATAATCAACGAAGCGTTGGCAATCGCTGTGGTTTACATACCAACTTACTTCAGAGTAGTAAGAAGTCAGGTACTCGCGATTAAGGAGATGCCGTACGTTGACGCCGCAAAGTCCGTTGGCGCAAACGGCCCTTCAATTTTGCTAAAATACATCTTGCCAAACGTGATTTCATCGACCGTTGTGGTTGCCACGGTTAACTTTGCTGACTCAATTCTCACGACAGCAGGGCTTGATTTCATAGGCTTAGGCTTGCCAGTTACCCTTCCGGACTGGGGAATAGACCTCACATATGGCAGGATGTCTCTGCCCACTGGAAGTTGGTGGACCATATTCTTTTCAGGTCTCATGATTCTCCTGGCTGCATTGGGCTTCTCGCTGATCAGCGAGGGTTACGCTGAGAGGACAAATCCCAAACTCCGGTGAAATCTTGGACGCACTTGTAGACATTGAAGGTCTCTCGGTCGAGTACAGGACTGATGTTATTGCACAGGCGGTACAGGATGTCTCGCTGGAAATAAGAAAAGGAGAAACACTTGGACTAGTTGGCGAATCCGGGTCGGGAAAATCGACTCTAGGAATGGCGCTGATGGGGCTCATCCAGCCTCCAGGGTACATTACTTCTGGAGAAGTAACCTTTGACGGAATGGACCTCAGGCACCTGAGCAAGGATGCCCTAAGAAACATTCGGGGAAAAAGGATCGCGATGATCTTCCAAGACCCCATGACTTCCCTAAATCCTGTCAAGAAGATTGGCAATCATTTCATAGAGTATATCCAGGCGCATGAGCCGAACACTTCTGAGGGAAAAGCGAGGTCAATTGCGGAAACGGCCTTAGCCGACCTTGGAATTCCTGCTTCAAGGATCGACGACTACCCGCACCAGTTCAGCGGTGGAATGAGGCAAAGAGTCATGATCGGCCTAGCGCTCGCGTTAAGTCCGTCCCTCATAATAGCGGATGAACCAACCACAGCGCTAGACGTTATCGTGGAAGCCCAAATTCTGAAACTTCTAAGGGACCTGAAAGCGAAGTATTCGCTTTCCCTCATGCTCATCACACACAATATGGGCATCGTTGCAGAAATGGCGGATAGAGTTGCCGTAATGTACGCCGGGAGAATTGCCGAAGTCGCTCCAACAACCAAGATATTCGAGGACCCGAAACACCCCTACACCAAGGCGCTCTTGGACACAATTCCTAACATTCAAGTTGAAGACAAGGTTCTCAACACTATCCCAGGTTCGCCACCGAGTCTAACCGATCCGCCACCAGGTTGTCCCTTTCATCCCCGATGCCCTTACGCGTTCGAGAGGTGTCGAGCTGAAGTGCCCGAACCCATCGTGACCGGAACTGAGTCTGAAGCGGCTTGTTTTCTGCTGGAGGGTGTAGTAGCTCGCCATTCATTGAAGTAAAGAATCTGAAGAAGTACTTCCCGGTTTCGAAGGGACTTGTGGCTCAACTGTTGTCCCGCACAGGCGAGTCTGTCAAAGCAGTAGATAACGTCACATTCGATGTGGAGAAGGGCGATGTGTTTGGCCTTGTTGGGGAATCAGGCAGCGGGAAGACCACGACTGGCAAGATCACAGCGGGCCTTCTTAGACCTACCAGTGGTAAGGTCATGATTGATGGCGTCGATCTCTACACCCTCGAACGGAAGAAGCTCCGTGCGTTCAGACGCAAAATGCAGTTCGTTTTCCAAGACCCATTATCCTCCTTAAATCCGAAGATGACAATTGGAAACGCGATTGCAGAACCGCTGCGCTATCTGAGCGACGTACCCGCATCAAAAAGACGAGACCAAGTTCTTGAGATTCTAGAAAGAGTTGGGTTATCGCCCGCCGACTCGTTCTATTCAAGATACCCACACCACCTTAGTGGTGGGCAAAGACAGAGGGTAGTTATCGCGAGAGCGATTTCGATAGATCCTGAATACTTGATCGCAGACGAACCCGTGGCAATGGTTGATGTTTCCGTTAGAGCCCAGATAATAGAGCTGCTTCTGAAAATGCAGCGGGAACTGAACCTAACGATCCTTCTGATCACGCATGACTTGGCAGTCGCCAAATACATGTGCAACAAGATTTCTGTCATGTATCTTGGTAAGATTATGGAATCGGGACGAAGGAAAGATATCTTCGCAAATCCACTGCATCCTTATACGCAAGCCTTGCTCCAAGCCGTTCCTATTCCGAATCCAAGGAAGCGTTCGGACAAGCAAATACCGCTGGGGGAAATACCAAGCGCATTGAATCCGCCAGCCGGATGCGTATTTCATCCACGCTGCCCATTCGTTTTCGGCAGGTGCTCGGTTGAAGTGCCAGAACTTCTCGAACGGGATGCGGGACACTTCGTCGCCTGCCACCTCTATTCTGGGAAATAGAATAGAGTTCGGTGGGCGTCAGCTCATTCAGCGAGTGAGTGAGTCGCTCTTCTGCGCATTTCCCATTTAGTTGCTGATTGGAATCCGAGGCGTTTGTAGAATTCCTCAGTTCCGTCGAAGGGTATGACTGAAAATTCACTCTCTGGATAATGCTCTAGGGCAGCCTGAATCAAGCCAGTGCCGACGCCGCGGCCTTTGTGCAAGGCGGGCACTTGGAGGTACATGACCATGAATTCATTCGGGCCTGCTCTCCCGAGCACAGTCAACCCTACGATACTATCTCCCTCGACCGCGATCCAGAACTCATGACCAATCCCTACGACGTTGAATTCGATGCTCTCCGCCGTTGCGGATAACCCGTCAGACATCCGTAGCTTTGATAGGTCTTCGAGGTTCCCCTTGCGATAAGCAATCGGAGAGGTCATTCACAACACCAAATTCCTCATTGATTTGACCACAAGGTTTATGTTTACTCATCCCGAACCGGTCGCCGAACGAAACTCACAATTCTATCGAACAGTCTAGGATATGATGGTTCTTGGGTAAGCAGATTCGCGTCCAACGAAGAGGAAAGGGCGGGTCGGTTTTCAGAGCCCGAACTTTTCGGCGAATCGCACCAGCACGATTCCCCCCCGCCGCGGCGGACTACCCGTCACTGAAAGGCGTTGTCAAGGAGATTATGCACGAGTCCGCTAGAGGAGCACCGCTTGCGTTTGTGGAGTTCGCCAATGGTACTGCTTGCTGTCTTCCTGCGCCCGAGGGCCTCGCATTGAACCAAGGCATAACCGTTGGAACCGACGCCTCGCCGGACATTGGAAACGTCTTGCCACTTGGCCGCGTTCCGGAAGGAACGATGGTATCGAGCGTAGAATTACGGCCTGGCGATGGAGGCCGTTTGGCCAAATCTTCAGGGACATATTGTATGATCGTCTCACACACACCACAGGGAACAGAGGTTCGCATGCCCTCAGGAAAATCAGTCTACATGAACGACCAATGTCGAGCAATGGTGGGCGTTGTGGCTGGCGCGGGAAGAATCGAGAAACCCTTCCTAAAGGCTGGAAACGTCATGAAATTAATGAGGGCACGCGGACGCGTCTGGCCAACTACCTCGGGACAGAAGATGATATCGGCCTCTCACCCTCATGGTGGTGGAAGGCACAAACATGCTGGAAAACCAACCACAGTCGGCCGAAACACACCGCCGGGAAGAAAAGTTGGAATGATCGCCGCCCGACAGACTGGCCGAGCGAAGAGAGCGATTAGAACTTGACGACGCTGGTGATTTAGATGACCCTAGTAGACCCATTATCAAATGCTCTGAACACTATTTACAATAATGAAAGACGACACAAGCGCGACTGTATCGTCTGGCCGGCGTCGAAGTTAATGGGGCAGGTTCTGCGAGTCATGCAAAAGAACGGTTACATTGGAGAATTCGAGTTCATCGACGACGGTCGTGCAGGCAAATACCGAGTCCAGCTCTTGGGCCGAGTCAACAAGTGCGGCGTCATCAAGCCGAGATATGCCGTCAGGACTCCAGAAATCGAAGCCTGGGAGGAACGGTATCTCCCCTCACGTGAGGTCGGCGTTCTCATCGTGAGCACGCCGAAAGGTGTAGTGTCCCACATGGACGCCAGAACTGCCAAGACAGGCGGACGTCTCCTCGCGTACGTCTTCTAACTACATCCAGCTGGAAACGCTTTAATTGTGCACTGAGGAGTCGAGGTTACTTCAAAGAGCGAACTAGAAATTGGCAAAAGGACCGCAATACAACCTCCCCTTTCGACGAAGGCGCGAAGGAAGGACCCACTACGGAAAAAGGAAAAAACTTGTAACTTCAGGAATTGCGCGATTCGTTATACGTCCGACGAACAAGCACTTGGGCGCTCAAGTTATTCAGGCGAAACCTGAAGGCGATTTCGTACTTGCCAGCGCTCATTCTTCTGAGTTGAAAGAGTTCGGATGGAAAGCGCCTTGCGGGAACATGCCCGCAGCTTATCTAACAGGGCTGCTTGCCGGCCGGAGGGCCAAGGCCAACGGCGTGTCTGAAGCAATTTTAGACATTGGTTTATACTCGAGGGGTCCAGGGTCGCGCATATTTGCTGCGACAAAAGGAGCCCTAGACGCGGGACTTACCATACCACATGACGAAAAGGTGCTCCCAAAGGCCGAGCGCATCAGAGGTCAGCACGTTGGAAATTACTCTAAAGAACTAGCCTCAGACGCAGAGGCCCACAAGAAAAGATTCTCATCCTATCTAAAGCACAGACTGAAGCCGGAGGATCTACCGGACCATGTCGCAGAGGTAGAGGTAAAGATTAGCGCTTCGCAGAAGGAAGCTGCCAAATGAGTACCCCCCAGAAACGTAAAGCAAAGCCCAAAGCAACGCGCAAAGCGAAAGCTAAGGTCCCCCGCAAGCGTGCAGTTCCCGCCAAGAAACCTGTAGAAAAGGCAGTTGTACTACCACCTCAGAAGAAAGTAGTTGCGCCGGAGAAGGTGTTCGTCTTTGCAATTCGCCTGAAGGGGTCTTTCGGCACGCCGGTGGATGCCGAAAGAACATTGGCAAGCCTGAGACTTGACAGGAAATTCAACGCGGTCCTCCTAGAGAATAACGCGAACGTAATGGCGACGTTGCGGAAGGCAAAGGATTACGTGACGTGGGGTGAAGCCAAACCAGGAGATATTGCAATGTTGCTAAGGGAACGTGGAGAACTTCTCGGCGGGTTACCGCTTACCGACAAGTCCGCTCGCGACAAGTTCGGAGCGCAGTCTGTAGACGGACTGGCGTCTGCACTTGCGGACGGGAGCATCACACTGAAAATACTTTTGAAGAAAGGACTAAAACCCGTGTTCAGGCTACGGCCACCGTCCGGCGGCTTTGACGCGAGCACCAAGCGGCCGCACGGAAGCAGAGGAGAGCTAGGGTACAGAGGACCAGACATAGCAAATCTGGTAGCAAGGATGAGCTAACCTACTAGACGAGTCTTCCTTAGGAACCGATCCTGCATATTGATAACCATTGGCGCAACGTACTCCTATTACTCTTATCCCGGTAAAATTTCCGCTGGCCGAACAGGGCCAAGATCTCGGTGACCTTGTCGAGCGCGCCCTCGACAATCAAAACACGCGGCTGAGGAATGGTGACGTGGTCGCCGTGGCGAGCAAGGTTGTATCTCTGTGCGAGAACCGAATCTTGGGACTTGACCGCGTTCAAGTATCGATCAGAGCCAAACGACTCGCCGAGCGATGGCAAATTGATCCCCGCCTGGCATCCATAGTCGTTCAAGAAGCGGATTTGATTCTTGGTGGAACACGCGGTTTTCTGCTTACTGTCAAAGACGGCATCCTGACGGCAAATGCGGGAGTGGATATGAAGAACTCACCTCCCCGGTCAGTAAGCTTGTGGCCCGAGAACCCGGATCATTCTGCTGCGCGGCTCCGACGGCATTTACAGAATAAAAAGGCTATTCGGCTTGGAGTTGAAATAGTGGATAGCCGGGTGACAGCCTTGCGATTAGGAACTGTAGGACTCGCCATTGGCGTATCTGGCTTCAAACCTATTCTGGACTACAGAGCGAAACTTGATCTCTACGGACGCAAAGTGAAGGTTACTCAATCAAATATCGCTGACGACTTGGCAGGAGCGGCGCACGTGCTAATGGGTGAAACTAGAGAGCAAGTCGGCGCCGTTCTGGCAAGAAATGCCCCTGTACAGTTTGAGGATTCGGATGGTTCAGCCCACGCAAAGTTGAAGCCCCAACGATGTTTAATCTCGAATGGTTTACGCGCTTTCCGATGATCATGCACCTTTGAGTTGGTATCGCAAAGCAAAAGCTAGAATGATTACTGGAACTACTAGCACGAGGTTGCTGAGCCAGCTTAGGATTGTCTCGTACAGTTCCATTTGTTTAGCCCTGTTGTAGAGGTCGATTGCTGATTGGGCAGCTTGTTTGGCAGTCGAAAAGTCCCTCAACTCGAAAGCCTGCTTCGCAGCATCGAGTTGCGCGTTCGCTTGTTGGACCAGCGAAAAACTGGGATATGAACCATAGGACGATGTGTCGTTCTTTAGGGCTTCAGCTGTGCCGAGCAGTAGAACAACTTGGGGATAATCAGGGGGCACTGTTGCAGCACTCGCAGTCGTCTCTGCCGAGACGGCTAACGCGCTGGCGTCACCAAATCTCCCAACGCTGAATAGTTGGCGAGCGTTCAATAAGAGCTTCTGCGCGAGATCGAGGTTCTGGTATCTATTCGCAGTTCCAGCAGCCTGAATCGCATCCTGGGCGCGAAAAAGGGCGTAGATCGCGGTCTGTGCGTCTCTCCCTACCTGTGCGTCCCCTACCAACAAGCGGAATCTTCCCTGGGTCACGTTGAGTACAACTATTGAAACGTCAGAAGTTGAATCGAGGAACACTGCCTTGCTGATTATGTCAGGCTGGAGGACTTTTCTGAACTGTATTGAAGCATTAGATGAGGCAATGTAACTCACTATTGCGCCGTACTCTTGAAGATTATTCCGGTCGTACCCTATAGGTTGCCGTACTTCAACCCAATATTCACCCGCGCTTCCTACTATGCTGACTTGAAGTGCCAACGCATCCGAGCCCGGGTCTTCCACCGGATCAATGGTTGCTATTGCTGCCGCACCCGAGGCATCTACACTCGTGACCTGTGAATCATTAATCCAACCCAGCGCGGCTTTGGACCATGCGGACATGTCACCGTCTCCGTTGACTGCCAGGTCATTGGTTCCAAGGCCGGAGAGCTGAGCCTGAAGGCGCCAGAGGCCGAACGAAAGTGCCAAGGCATGCGCATAGGCCGACCAATCGCGGTCTTCCTCTATCACAGCGAAAGCGGTCACCATGCCAGTGCTTGTGCCGATCGCATGCCCGTAGATCGGAACAAAATCTCCCGTCTGGCTGGGGTAGAAAGACAGAACCAAGAAAACAAAATTGAAGGCGCTCATATTGAATGACTTGGACGCCAAACCGAACGCGTCTTTGGCGACGTTCTCTATGCCCTGCGTAAGATCGCTTCCCACATATTGTGAGTAAAGTCTGGGCAGTCTAATCCAACTAGTAGAATTCCCGCTCACCGCGAGTCTTCCATAAGAAACATCCTGGAAATAGCGAGCAACTCTACCGAAAAATAGCGTGCTGATCTCATCCTGGCTGGAGAGATGAGGGTATTCAGGAAAGTCTGCGAGCACCAGCAGAACCTTCTTGGCTCCACAGACGCATTGACTATCTTGGTAGCTGGGGGTCAGCAAGGTTCCTAAGGAAAGGATGAACAACAAAACAAGAACGGTGATTTTCACCGGTATTTTGGTGATTACGATGATTCTCCCTACCTCACGTGTTTTGCCTTAACACTAAAAGGTTATTTATCGAGCAATTCGCCGCTCACCCACGTGAGCACTTTGCTAGATAAGGAAAGGGAACTTGTAAGGGATGTCCAACTAAGGACCGCTTATAGAGTCTACCTCTGTCTTTTGAAGTCGCGAACAACCTCTGCGAAAGATATTCAGAAGGCAATGGAGTTCCCTACGGTCGCCCAAGCAAAGTACCATTTGAAACGGTTGATGGATTTGGGATTGGCCAAGGAAGATGAAAATGAGATGTTTACCGGCACGAACCGGAGGTTTGGGATACTCAGATTCTTCTTCAGGATCAGAAATTCCATTTTCCCGCTAAGCCTATTCTACAGTGCGTTCTTCGGACTACTCACCGTATTCCTGTTTCTTAGATCGCCCACCATGGAAATCGTTCTTCTGGGGGCATTGATTACGTCGAAGGAAATTGCAGACACCTATACGTTCTACGCGATGTTGTGATCTCCTTCCAAGAGAGGTACGTCCTTGCACCGTCATAATGCGGCCGGTTTCATCCGAAGTCTTAAATCCTCAACGATCAGTTCTTTGATGGGGAAGTTTCTATGAATACGAAAGCTATTGCGAAATCCACAGCTTCGTTAGCCGTTATAGCGATAGTTCTTGTTGCAGGGCTAGCGGGAACACTTGTCTATTACAGCTCACGGCCATCTGGGCCGTCTGCGACCACGACGGCCTCGGTTCCGACACCAAGTTTTGTCACCTCCTCAATCTACATTGCTGAATCTCCAAATCAGTTCCAGTGGTTAGATCCACATGTCTCATACTACCAATTTGACTATGAAATACTTGCAAATCAATACGAGAAATTGCTGTGGTATAATGGTAATAGTAGTACCGAGGTTATCCCATGGCTTGCTGAGAGCTACACTCAGGTATCACCGACGCAGTACCAGTTCAAACTACGTCAAGGAATTAACTTCCAAGATGGGACACCGTTTAACGCGCAGGCAGTCTGGTTCAGTCTTAACAGGCTTCTCATAATCGACGGCACGAGCGGGACGGGTGACCACGGTACTCAGGCTGCGTGGATCGTTGAACAGTTACTGGATCAGACACCTGGCACGTTCACCTATTTCGGCGCGAGTCCAGCGTACGACGCGGCTTGGGTGCAGCAGGTTCTTGGCTTCAACTTCGTGCAAATAGTCGACCCGTACACGATCAACATCAACATCAAGAACCCTACAACCCAATTCCCATACCTACTTGCTAACGAGTGGGCGGACATAGTTTCGCCCTCGTTTGTTGTGTCCCATGACTTTCCATCCGCTTGTAAGACTACTGATTGTCCGTCGGACAGCATCGATTACACAGCTTATTTCAATCACATTGCGGGACATGGCGAAGTCGCCATGAACTACCTCAACTTGCCCACTACTGGTTCGAAGGCAGGCACCGGCCCATACTACATCGACAGCGTCAACCCAACCACGTACGAAGTCGTCATGAAAGCGAACCCCAACTATTGGGGCGGGTCGAAAGATTGGACCGGCCCACCGATAACTGTTTCAATTAAGACTCTTGACCTCGTGTACGTCCCGGAGCTGGCCACAAGACTGCTCGATGCGAAGGCCGGAAAAGCTACGGCCATCGGCGTAAGCTCCGCTGACATCTACTCAGTAGCGGACAGAGACCAATGGTTGTCGAACGGCAAGCTTGTATCCGTAGTGCCAGGCCTGACCATCGATGGGCCATACCCACAGTTCGTAACGAGTTGGTTCAACTTCATTACTAATGCTACTGATTTGGCAGGTAACTTGCGCAAGTTCCAACCCTTTGCGGACTTACGATGGCGGCTTGCCGTCGGTGATTCCATCAACCTAACCGACGCAAACATAAACATCAACAACAGACTGGGCCAAGTTGCGACAAATCTTATCCCTCCAGGTACTGCACCCGCGGGTGCCTACAACCCAGGCATTCAGCCAATCTACAGCTTTGACCTTGCCAAGATGAAGGCTCTCATTACTGACGCGTGCAAGAATCCGCTAACGAACTTCGTTGACTTTACCGGACATCCATATTCAGCGGGCACGGTCGATAACTCGTGCAAGCCAGGCAACCCACAAATTGTCGAATTCTATGTAGGCGCAGGTGACACTCTTGACCAGCGGATGCTTTCAGTGATGGCTGGCAACCTGAACAGAGTGTCCACCGCACTTGGCGTGACTTTCACCATCGTTCCTGTCCCAGGAGGACAGTACTATACGCTCGCGTCGAAACATCAGATATACTTCTACTGGGGCGGCTGGGTTGCAGACTACAACCACCTCCTAGACTGGCTTGGGCCCATGCTGCTCGCCGCCGGAACCTATCCGGCCTGGAATAACATGAACTATACAGCTCTCAACAACCTGTACTACGACGCCCTTGACGCTGACAGGAAAGGCGACATTCCAAGGTTAATTCAAGACAATAATCAGATGGAAACGATAGCGAACAACGCCGTTATCTACATGTACACAACCTACGATCTTACGTACGGAGTGAGATCGACCTTCGTACAAGGCGTCTTCTTCAACGAGGCGACCGCTGTCCCGTACTTCGCGACGAGGTCATACGCAACTTCGACATGACAGTAAAACGAACTCGGATCCTCCACTCTACATTTTCTTGTTCGAATCCTCGGAAGATGATGCTCTCAAACAGCAATGTTCCATGATTAGCACAGCAGTATGTGCACTCGTTCATTGTCGCATATACTAGAATTGTTTTCGGTCCGTGGAAAAATGTTTCTTGGAGACAGTGAACGAAGGGTTGGCAAACCGTTAAAAGTTGAACGTTCCCTCTTAAGCCCGAAGGAAAATTTCTATGAATACAAAAGCAGTAGCGAAATCTACGGCTGCGTTAGCCGTTATAGTAATCGTTCTCATTGCAGGGCTAGCAGGCACAATTGTCTATTACAGCCAACGTGGACCATCTGGGCCGACTGGGCCTACTACACCGTCGGTTCCAACACCAGGCTTCGTCACATCCACCACGATGGTGAGTGAAACCGGAAACCAGTTCCAATGGCTAGATCCACATGTATCCTACTACCAATGGGATTACCAAATTCTGAACAATCAATACGAGAAGCTGCTCTGGTACAATGGCGCTAGCAGCACCGACATCATCCCCTGGCTTGCCGACAGCTATAGCCAAGTCTCACCAACCCAGTACACATTCAAGTTGCACCAAGGCATCAACTTCCAAGACGGCACACCATTCAACGCTCAGGCAGTTTGGTTCAGCCTTAACCGTCTTCTGATAATGGACGGAACGAGCGGAACAGGTGACCACGGAACACAGGCCGCTTGGATTGTTGAGCAGTTGCTCGATCAAACTCCGGCCACATTCAGCTACTTCGGTGCAAGTCCGGCCTATGATGCGACGTGGGTTCAACAGGTTCTTGCTTTCAACTTCGTGCAAATAGTCGACCCGTACACCGTCAACCTCAACATCAAGAATCCCACAACGCAATTCCCATACTTGCTATCGAACGAGTGGGCGGACATAGTTTCGCCATCGTTCGTGGTGTCCCATGACTTTCCATCCGCATGCAAGACAACTGACTGCCCCTCTGACAGCATCGATTACACAGCCTACTTCAACCACATCGCAGGACACGGCGAGGTAGCTATGAACTACCTCAACTTGCCCACAACTGGATCGAAGGCAGGCACTGGCCCATACTACATCGACAGCGTCAACCCAACCACGTACGAAGTCGTCATGAAAGCAGCCCCAAGCTATTGGGGCGGACCAAAGAATTGGAACGGCCCACCTATCAGCGTGTCAGTAAAGACCTTGGACTTCACGTATGTACCAGACCTTTCCACGCGATTGCTCGATGCAAAAGCTGGGAAAGCCAGTGAGATTGCTGTGTCTGCCGCTGACATTTACTCAGTCGCCGACAGAAGTCAGTGGTTGTCAAACGGCCAGCTCGTCTCGGTCATACCAGGCGTTACACTCTTCGGACCGTACCCACAGTTCGTGAATACATGGTACAGCTTCCTGACAAACGTAACTGATGCGTCAGGATCTCTCCGGAAGTTCCAACCGTTCGCCGACGTTCGATGGAGGCTTGCGGTTGCCGACTCCGTGAACATTACTGATGCCGACATTAACATTGCCAACAGACTGTGGACACCTCCGAACCAAATGATTCCACCAGGAACAGCACCCGCGGGTGCCTACAACCCGGACATCCAACCAATATACAGTTTCGACATCGCGAAGATGACGGCTCTAATCAAGGATGCCTGCGCTAACCCACTAACCAATTTCGTTGACGTATCCGGCAAAGCGTATCCGGCAGGCACGATTGATAACTCATGCAATCCAAGCAACCCGCAGATCATTGAGATGTATGTAGCCTCGGCAGGTCAAACTGACCAGCGCATAATGGCCACGATGGCGGCCAACCTGAACAAAGTAACCACGAAGCTCGGTGTGACCTTTACAATCGTTCCAGTGCCCGGTGGACAATACTACACGCTTGCATCAAAGCACCAACTATACTTCTACAGAGCCGGATGGGTGGCTGACTACAACCACTTACTAGACTGGCTGGGACCAATGTTCCTATCAACTGGTTCATATCCAGCTTGGCACAACTTCCACTACAACCAACTAGACGCCTTGGTCCAAGATGCATATGATGCAGACGCGAAGGGCGATGTTCAGAGGCTCATTAACGACAACAACCAGATAGAGAACTTTGCCAACCAGATAGTTATGTACATGTACATCGAGTACCCGCTCAACTATTTCGTGGAATCGTCTTTCATACAGGGCTTCTACTATAACGAAGCAACCAACGTAGAATACTACGGTAC
>JBAVCK010000063.1:0-10522 GCA_049586635.1 Bathyarchaeia archaeon | reverse complement strand
GAAGAAGTCAGTACCGGTTCCGAGGAGCGCGATTCGATTGTTCTCCCGTCCAGCGTTCGCGCATAGCCCAACCGGGAAACCCCATGAGCATCCACGGCTCGGTAGAGAAGGTGAATGGACCCGCCTTCGGCGATTGCCCCAGGGTTGAAAGTTCCAATCGTCTCCCATCCCACGTTGCTTCTAGGGGCGATGATGGGATTCTGTTCATATTTCGTAAGTGTTCGCATTCACTATTGCCTGTCCTGTGAGTTTCATGTTTGAAGGGGCGGGTCTCCTCATGCCTAAGAACTAGTATTTGTGTTTGAGGTGGCAGATGGTACTATTGGATTTCGAATCTGTTCTATTTCCTTTCCAACTAACTCAGCTAATTCAAAGGCTGCTCTCTGTACGGGAGGGCTAAGGGCTTCGCGGAACGTAAATTCCGGGGTGATGTCGATTGTGAAGATTCTAATCGTATGGGGAACTGCACTGTTTTCGAATTTCTTGAAGAGTTCCAAGGCTGTGGCAAAATTCGTGGAATGTGGGGACGATGCGTATTCTGTGCCTTTGAAATGCTCTGGTGAGAATTCACAGATCTTGCCAACCGTCCCGGTTGAAGCAACTGAGTCTATAATGAAAACGTGTTCATAGCCCAATATCTCTTCAACCAGTCCAAGGCCGCCGAGGCTCAATTCCTTGAACTCCAAGTCGGCTCGTCCGCGATTCCTATCCTTTAGCATTCTCACTACATGAATTCCTACTGCATCGTCACCCATTATGGGGTTACCGAGGCCTACAAGCAAAATGTTCGTATGGCTCATGAACGATTCTACGGTCTCCGTATGTTGTGAAGGATCGCCCTGTTCTTGTTGTAGATTTTGATGTCGAGCGGCATCTGGCCTGGTAGGGTGTGGGTTGCGCAAGCGTAGCATGGGTCGTAGGCCCTAAAGGCCATTTCAACCATGTTTAGAATTCCGTCGGACACATCCCCCTTCTTGATGAATCCTTCAGCGGCTTGCTTGATCGATATGCTAATTGCCGCATGGTTGTTGGTCGTAGCCACGATGAGGTTGACACCCTTCACCATGCCTTTCGCATCTGTCTTGTAGTGGTGGAAGAGTGTTCCGCGTGGCGCCTCGACGGCTCCGACACCTTCGTCTGGTGTTTGGGTCGGGATGTTTCGAACGTTTGGGTTGGTAATTTCGTGGTCCTGGCTAAGTTCTAGCAAGCGCTCTGAGGCGTATACCAGTTCGACTAGGCGCGCCCAATGCGTAGCCAAAGTAGAGTGAACTGGCTTGTGGCCTAATGTTTCGTACATTCTCTTGTATTCGGCTTGTGCAATTGGTGTGGCCATCCCTTCTGCTACGTTAAGGCGGGCGAGTGGGGTAGCTTTGTAAACACCGCTCTCCTTGCCCCCAACCAGGCCTTTCCATCCGATCTTCTTGAGGTAGGGGAACTTGAGATAGGTCCACGGTTCAACGTGCTCCGAGATGTATTGCTGGTAGTCGGCTGCTGGAAACTTTGCGAACTCATGGCCTTCCGGGTCCACAACCTTGATCTTCCCGTCATAGAAGTTGACGCGGTTCTGCTCGTCGATCGTGCCCATGCAATAGGTCTCCGTCGCGAACTTGTCGCTTGTTATGAGGCTCACGTAGTCTTTGTTCTTCAGGACTATGTCGTCGAACAGTTTCATTGTGAACTTTGCAAATTCAACTTCGGATTTTGCGATTGTTTCGATTTTAGTTCGCTCGTCTTCCGTTATGGGCTTGCTTACCCCGCCGGGGACACCGCAGCTTGGGTGGATTCTCTTTCCACCTATCATCGCAATGACGTCGAGTGCATCCGAGCGGTGCTTGATTACTGAACTACCGACCTCTAACCCGATTTTCCCTATTACCCCGAGAATGTTCCGCTCTGCTTTCGGCGCAGTCGGTCCCATCACGAAGTCGGGGCCGGCGAGTATGTAGAAGTGGGTTATGTGGTCGGCGATGAAGAAGGCGCTGTAGAGGAGTTCTCTGAGTTTCTTCGCGGCGGGTGGTGGTTCCACGTGGAACACTGCGTCTAGGGCTTTGGTGGAGGCTATGTGGTGTGCTTCTGGGCAGACGCCGCAAATTCTGCTGGTTATGTCAGGCATTTCTTCGACAGGCCTGTCCTCGCAGAACTTCTCAAAGCCCCTCAGTTCGGGGACTTGGAAGTAGGCGTTCTCCACATTTCCTTCGTCGTTGAGGAATATCGAGATTTTACCGTGCCCTTCAAGCCTTGTAACAGGGTTGATTGTAACGGTTTTCATGTCTTCGTCCTCCTCAGGAGGGAGTGAGCTAGGCTAAACCTGTAGAATGTGCCCAGCGGGTCGGGGACTGAGTCCGCGAGTTTCTGGATGTCTTCTTCACTTTGCGCGTCGAAGATTGACGATAAGGCCGAAAGCATCTTTCCGCCTTGGTCAATGGCTTTGGGCAGTGGTCCATAGCAGCCTCGGCACGGCGCATTCGCGTCTAAACATATGCTCCCACAGCCTCCCCTGGTCGCGGGCCCCATGCAGATTATGCCTTGTTCAAGCAGGCATTTTTGTGGGTCAGGAATGGTTTGGTAGGTTCTAACGATCTTACTGATCTTTCTTTCCGTCTTGATGCGCTTGCATTCGTGGCATAGGGATTTGTCGGAGGCTCCCAGAACTGCTCCCTTCGGTGGGAGAGGGCCATTAACGAACAGGTCGATTACCTTGGAGACTTGTTCCCCGACTGGTGGGCATCCCGGAACGTAATAATCCACGTCCACGATTTGGGCGAGCGTTTTGACGGTGTTGTAGAATTCAGGTATGGTTAGCTCTCCTTCCTTTACTTGCACTTTGGTTTGTGGGAAGGTTTTTTCGGGGTTATCTGTTGTTGGCGTTTCCTTGTAAGAGCTTGCGAAGATTCCGTCTCGGTTTGTTGTGTTCGCTAGGCTTGGTATGCCGCCCATGTAAGCGCAAGCGCCGAAGGCTACAAGCACCTTGGATTTAGCTCTCAATACCTTAGCTATGTGTTCGTTTTCGGAGTTTTGTATCGCGCCATTCACAAATGCGACATCTATGCTTCCGTCTGGCATCGCTTCAAGGTCTGAGTACTTGTAATCCATGGCGGCAGGCCAGAAGACTATGTCAACCTTTTTGGCTAGGTCAACTAGCTTGGTTCCCAACTCCAGGATGGCTATCTCGCATCCGCCGCAACTGCTTGCCCAGTTGAAAGCTATCTTAGGGTTAGTCATGCTAATACCTCCACTTTCTTCTTCCAATTCAACGGCCCCAGTGATCGAATATCCTCAGTCATTCCTCTAACAACCCGCGCGTACCTTTCCCCTTCCGAAGCGGAAACCCATTCTAACCTCACACGCTCTCGCTCTATTCCGAATTGATCCAGCAATTTCTGCAGCAGCCTGAATCTTCGAAGAGTCTTGATGTTCCCACTCGTGTAGTGACAGTCGCCTGGGTGGCAACCAGCGATGAGCACTCCGTCCGCTCCGGATGCGAGAGCCTTTAGGACAAGGGTCGGGTCAACGCGGCCCGAGCAGTTAACTCGTATTGGGTTAATGTTTGGTGGGTACTTGATTCTACTCGTTCCTGCTAGGTCGGCGCCAGCGTAAGAGCACCATCTGCACAGGAATCCAACGATTTTTGGTTCAAATTGTCTTTCCAATTCAATCGTACCTCTCTATTCGACTATCGCCTCAATCATCGCAACCATCTGTTCATCTGTGAGATTTCGAAGGGTTATCGCACCGGACGGGCAAGAAGCTATGCAGGTTCCGCATCCTTCGCAGAGGGCTTCCGATACTTCAGCTAGCTTCTCAGTGTTCAGGCTGAGTGCGTCATACGGACATAGTGGGACGCAGATACCGCACCCGCTGCATAATTCTCCGACAACTTTGGCAACTGTTGGTTCGCGTTCGAGCGTTGGGCTTGAGAGGAGGTCTAGCGCCTTGCCAGCTGCGCCGCTCGCCTGTGCCACGGTCTCTGGGATATCTTTCGGCGACTGTCCTGCACCGGCTAGGAAAATCCCTGCCGTCGGGCTTTCTAATGGTCGAAGCTTCGGGTGTGCCTCTGAGAAGAAGCCGTTCGCGTCGAGTGAGGCTTTGAGTTTACTCGCCAGCTCATGTGATTCTAAGCTTGGGACCATCCCGACCGCGAGTACTACTAGGTCAGCGTTGATTTGGACGATTTTTCCGCTAAGTGTGTCGACGCCTTTGACGATCAGCTTGTCATTCTCTTCGTAGACTTTCGCGACTCGCCCGCGGAGGTAGAGAAGGCCTTTCTCCTCTTGGCAACGCTTGACGAATTCCTCATATCCCTTTCCACCGGCCCGGATGTCCATGTAGAAGACATAGGCTTGGCCGTCGGGGACTTTGTGCCTGAACATCATTGCATGCCGAGCGGTGTACATACAGCAGATTTTGGAACAGTATGGCAGGGCTGTTTCTGGTTCTCGTTGTCCTGCGCATTGTATGAAGACGATTTCTCTTGGCGTCTGTCCATCTGATGGGCGCTTGATTTCGCCAGTTGTTGGCCCTGATGCTGAGAGCATGCGTTCGAATTCCATGCTGGTCATTACGTTGGGGTAGATGCCGTAACCGTACTCGGTCAGTTTTGTGGCGTCGTATAACTCGTATCCTGTGGAGACTATGATTGCTCCTACGTCGAGCTCGTGGACGCGGGGCCACGCATCGAGGTCTATGCAGCTTGTGCCGAATTTGTCGCAGGCTTTCTTGCATTCCCCGCAGGCTTGGGGTAGTAGGCCTAGGCAGTTCTTGGCGTCGAGAACGTAAGCCGGCGGCACTGCCTGGGCGAATGGGGTATAGATCGCCTTCCTCCAAGTTAAACCAAAATCAAATTCGTTAGGGACCTGGGCGGGGCAAGCCTTTGCGCATTCTCCACAGGCGTTGCAATTGACTTCATCGACGTAGGCTGGTTCTTGTCGTACCCGGACCTTGAAGTTGCCAATGTAGCCTTTCACGTCTTCGACTTTGGCGAGCCTAAGGAGTTTGATGTTTGGGTGCCTGTACACTTCGACCATTAGCGGCCCGAGAATACATGTTGAACAGTCAAGTGTGGGGAAGGTTTCAGAAAGTTGGGCCATCCTTCCCCCTATCGTTCCCGACTTTTCAACTAAGTAGACTTGGTAGCCGCCGTTGGCCACATCGAGCGCCGCACGAATGCCGGCTATTCCTCCGCCGATGACGAGAACTTTTCGAGTAACTGGCACGGTAATGGGTTGGAGCGGCTCATTGAGTTTGACTTTCTGTATGCTCTGCTGAACCATAACGTTCGCTTTCGCAGTGGCCTTGCCTGCTTCGTGAACCCAGCTGCTCTGTTCTCGGATGTTCGCGATTTCGCAGTTGTATCGGTTCAGGCCAGATAGCTGTGCGATCGTCTTGAAGGTGGTCTCGTGCATCGCAGGCGAACAGGCAGCGACGACGATTGCGTCCAGATGGTGCTGCCTTATGCTATCCTTGATTAATGATTGGCCGGGTTCAGAGCAGAGGTACTTGTGATCGATTGCGAAGACAACGTCTTGCTGCTTACCCGCTTTGTCCACAACTTCCTTAATGTTGACATTTCCAGCGATGTTCAAGCCGCAGTGGCAAACGAACACGCCAACTCGTTTCATTTCATATCTCACCCTTTCACCATCGGTGTTGGCGCTTGGCGTATCGCTTGCATCTGGCGTGGGTCAAGTTCCAGTTCTTCGGGGTGAAGCCCCAAGGCTAGTCCGAGAAGTTGTGTGAAGTAGACTACTGGCAGAAATTCATTGGGCGCAGGATCTTTACCATTCTGAAGCTGGCCGGATTCTAGGTTGTATTTGCAGAGTGGGCAACTCACAGCCAGCAGGCTGGCTCCGAATGAGCGGGCTGAGCGAACGATGGCTCCCGATATGGGTTGAATATTCCCCGTCGAGCTTACGCCCAGGTATGAACCGCAACAATCAGTCCGCGCTGGGTAGTCGATTGGTGTGCATCCCAATCTGATTAGTAGGTTCTCTAGGATTGAGGGTCTATTCGGGTCATCAAACTTCATCTCCTCAAATGGGCGCAGGAGCAAACAGCCGTAGTAGGCGCCGACGCGCAGCCCTTTCAACGGCGCCTTTACGGCCTTTTCGACTGCGTCGAAACCAACACGGTCCCTCAGAATTTCTAGGAAGTGTATGACGTTTACTCCGCCGTTGAATGATTCCTCGTTGAATGTGTTGATCGCTTGTTGAGAGGAGGATGTGAGCTTGGCATGTAGGTCTGTTCTCTTGAGAACATTGTAGCAACCCGCGCACAAAGTTACGAGAGTGCGGTCTTCCTGTTGTGCCCTGGCGAGAATCCGGTTCGGTCCGGCCTTAGTCATGAGATTATCGTCCACGTTTGACATAACTGCGCCGCAACAGAGCTGCCCCTGCATCTCTTTCAATTCAAACCCGAGGGCGCGTGCGCATGCTTTCGCGGATCTGTCGAAATCCTTCGCCACAGTTCGGAGTGAGCATCCGGGGAAGTAAAGGTAAGGCTGCACTTCTTGCACCTCAATAGGAACTGAGTTTCCTGTAAGCACTCACCAAACCTTGTTGCGGTATCTCAGCGGAAGTTTGCTCAATCCTGAGCTCGTATGGCTCCTGGCGCAATTTGATTGTGCGGAGTGCTTCGCAGACCTTGCTTACGTCAAGGCCCCTTGGACATTGGGTTTCGCAGGAGAAACATGTCGCGCAGAGCCATGGTGAATTAGCGTCAAGAACTTGCTGAAAGCCAAGCTGCAGGTAACGAACGACTTGATGGGGAAGTAAGTCCATCCGTGAAGCTAGGGGGCATGTGGCCGAGCATTTTCCGCACTGGTAGCAGAGTGCAATGTTCTGGCCGCTTATCGCTTCCACCTTGTGAAGCAGTGGGCTTGCGACTGAGTCGGCCGATAGGATGCTCGCCACTTTATTCCCAGCCTTTTACTGCGAATGCCTCCAGTTCGATCTTTGCTTCCTTGTTGCGATAGTCCGGTAGCAACATGGGGCTATGCCGGTCCGGCTTGTAGCCAGCCTTTGTCAGCTCCTTGTGGAAGCGGATAACGTGGTTGAGTGTTGGTTTCCCGCCGGCTGAGGTTTGCGCCTTCTCTGCGGCGTCGATTCCAGCACGTCTGCCGAAAACTAGGATGTCTAGAAGTGAGTTGCCCATCAAACGGTTTCTTCCGTGTACGCCGCCGGAAGCCTCACCCGCAACGTACAGGTTCGGCACGTTCGTGCGGCCGTCCACGTCAATGAGTACGCCGCCGTTTTGGTAATGCTGAGTTGGGTAGACAAGAACTGGATCCTTTCTTATGTCAATTCCGAACCTCTTGAATTGGCGGACCATGGCGGGGGCAAGGCGTAGGGTTCGGCCGGGGCCTTTCAGTTCATCAATGAGTGGTGTGTCAAGCCACACACCTACGAGCCCGCCCGGCGTTAGAACACCTTTGTTCCTTTCCTTGCATTCCCTTATGGTGGCTGAAGAAACAGCGTCCCTTGTCTCAAGTTCGTTAACGAACCGGTTCCCATCTATGTTGACAAGTTGGGCGCCAAGGCTCCGCATTTTCTCGGTTATCAGCTGTCCAGAAATCAGTTCTGGGAAGGCTACGCCGGTGGGATGGTATTGGATCGTGTCTACGAAGGCTAACTTACAACCGGCCCGGTAAGCTAGTGCTAGTCCGTCGCCTGTCGCGCCGTAGTGATTTGTTGTGGGGAACCCTTGGACGTGTAATCTCCCTGAGCCACCCGTTGCTATTATCGTGGTCTTTGAACGGACGACGATGTACTCATCGGTTTCCATGTTGAGAAGGATGGCCCCGACGCAGTTTCCTTCTTCATCGGTGAGCAGTTCTATTGCGGGGGAGAATTCGATGACCTGAATGCCGAGGTTGGTTACTTCGTCCCGGAGGGTGCGCATTATTTCGGCGCCCGTGTAGTCTCGGGCAGCATGCATCCGCCGTCTGCTTGTTCCTCCCCCGTGCATTGTGACGAAGGTACCGTCAGCCTCCTTGTCGAACATCGTGCCTAGGTCTTCAAGCCATTCGATGATCGAAGGGGCGTCCATGACAAGCGTTCGAACGAGGCTGGGTATGTTTGTATACCCTCCACCCCCCATCACGTCAAGGTAGTGAGTGCCGGGCGAATCATTCACCTTATCGGCGGCCTGGATTCCACCCTGCGCCATCATCGTATTTGAATCGCCGAACCTCAGCTTCGTGCACAAGAGCACGTGTGCGCCCTGTTGGTTCGCGGCTAAGGCAGCTGCAGCGCCTGCGCCGCCGCCTCCTATGACTAGGACGTCGGTTTGAATGTCTGTTTTCGAGATGTCAATCTTTGCTGGGTTTACGCGGCTGTACGCCTCAACGACTTCGCCTAGCTCGTTGATGATCGGTTCGCCTTTGTTGGCTCCGACGAGGAGTTTCCGCGTCGTGCCGGGCTTATAGTCCGGGTGGAACTTTTCGAGTAGCGCCTTCTTCTCCTCAGGCTTGAGTTTTGGAAATGTTTGTTTCATGCGTTCCTTTCGGGTGGCGGCAACTTTATCGATCGAACGTCGCATCTCTTCACTGTAAGTGATTATCGTTCGCCATTCTTGGGATTGCACCGACAACTAGGCTGCCTCCAGTTCGATTTCCCTGGCGTTGTACAGTTTCGCCAACTCTCCTGTGTTCAGGTGCGTTAGTTGTTCAAGGTCTTCGTCGAAGAAGCCGCTCTTGATCTGTTGAAGTCGTTCTTGGAGGTGTTTCGATTTCGGAGCTAAGTGTGCTGCGTATAATCTTCTTGCGAGAATTGCAACGTAGTACTGAACTATTTCTGCGGGGCATCTTGTGGCGCAGAGCCCGCACATTATGCAATCGAATGAAAGGTCGGCTGCAGTGCTGATATCGCCGCGCATGGCAGCGCCCATGATGTCAATAACGGGCAGTTCCTGTGGGCAGGCGCGGCTACAGGTGTTGCACTGTAAACATCGCATGACCTCGGGATAGAAACGGACAAGTGAAGACAGGTCGGCCGGAAGGTCCTTCACATTGTACTTGGCTTTAGTGGCGGGATGGAACGGAAGCATCGAGAAGACCATCCCCTCCTTGACAGGTGTTTGGCATGCGAGCCCCGTGCGCAGCCTGTAATCTCCTTGAATTCTATACACCGTTGCGCAAGCACCGCAGAAACCACTGCGACAACCACACCCCCTCAGTAACCTGTATCCGAGCGTCTCCATGGCGGTCAGGATCGTCAGGTTCTCTGGGACGCGATACTGCTTGCCGAAGACGTAGACTGTTAAATTCGACTTCGATTTCTCAGGATCCATTTGTTCTTCCTCGAATCAACTCGAATTTCTCGGTGGGGTTCCTTTATCCACTAGGACAATGGCGAAATCAGGGCAGATGTCCTCGCATACGCCGCAGCCAACACAAAGCGAACTGTCCCCGATCCGGGGCGGATGAACTCCGATCTGATTCAGCTTCGTTCCATGCTCGAACACCTTTCTCGGACAGAAGTTTATGCAGTAATTGCACCCCTTGCATCTGTCTTCGAGTATGAACACGTCGACATCTCTAAGCTTCAACATCTGTTGGGGCGAGAGAGGAAGCCTAGACGGCTTAGTGGGGCTCCATTCCCTCACAAATCCCGTTATAACAGCGCCCGCGGTGTCCCGCTCAACTGCGCGGTCTACTTGCTGAGCAATGCTGCCCACTATGGGGAACCTCACTTCGTGACGTTTTCGCATTCTAATCTAAATATAGAGATAGTTCTTGGAGTAAATACTATGCATATTAAACGCACAAACGAAGGTACGTATTTACAGAAATCCAGTTAGTCCGTAGAACCCCATTTGAGAATTGGAGGCGCGGTGAGAGCTGTGAACGTGCGAAGCATTAGTGGCGAGTTCTTCATGTCAGGTAACAATGCCTGCGCAGAAGGGGCTGTCGCGGCAGGCTGTCGGTTCTACGGAGGCTATCCGATCACTCCGTCTACAGAGATCGCGGAGTACATGAGCAGACGCTTGCCACAAGTCGGAGGGCATTATCTTCAAATGGAAGACGAGATCGGCAGCATCGCTGCAGTCATTGGCGCGTCGAATGCCGGCGTCAAGAGCATGACGGCGACATCAGGGCCCGGATTCTCTCTGATGATGGAGAACATAGGGTTAGGCGTAATCACCGAAACTCCATGCGTCATCGTTAACGTCCAACGAGCGGGGCCCAGCACCGGAATTCCCACGCTCATTGGGCAAGGCGACATGATGCAGGTTCGGTGGGGATCCCACGGGGACTACGAAGTCATCGCGTATTCACCCAACAGCGTCCAAGAAATGTTCGATCTGACAGTCAAAGCCTTCAACATGGCCGAGAAATACCGGACCCCAACATTCCTCATGGCTGACCAAATCGTAGCCCACATGACAAGCAGGCTTGTGATTCCTCCACCGGAAAAGATCGAAGTGGTAAATCGGAAAAAGGCATTGAAATCCGAGCCGAATTTCATACCTTTCGATTTCGCCCACGATTACCCACCGATGTCGGTGGCTGGTGAAGGCTTTCATG
>JBAVCK010000062.1:0-1729 GCA_049586635.1 Bathyarchaeia archaeon | reverse complement strand
AATTCAAACGTTTTGTTTCGAATAACGCCACATGGGAGATTCCATTCGTATGGCAGATTCTGAACTTCTCAACCCAAGGTAACTCTTCGCGTGTGCTTCAATTGCAAATTAATGATGTTGGCTACTTCGTTCAGAATGCTCCGACATGTCCAGTTCACGGCTCGTGCAGGCTCAGATTCATCTTCGAACTGTGGACATGGAACGTCAGCGTCGGCGACTTTCAGGTCGGATGGCGGAATGGGGATCAACAGCGAATCGCTTGGCTTCAAATTTGGTTCAATCCCACACTAGGCGCTCCTTGAGATGACTCCAGACGACCAAGAATTGCATGACTTTGCAGCCTCCTATCTGAAGAAATCCGGCGTAATAACGAGCAAACAATTGTACGAAACTCTCGTTCTAAAGTTTCCAAACTTAACCGAGGACAAATTCGCTGACTTAATACAGCAACTAGTTCGGCGAGGACAAATTGACGCCTACGACGAGTCGCCGCGAGGGAGCACTTTGCAAAATTATTTGGCCGCATGGGAGAAAAGTCTTTGGTTCTACGCCTCAATCATCGCTTCTGTGTCCTCTGCTCTAGCTGTCTACATGATTCCTCCGAACTCACCACTCCTGGTCCTACGGTGGGGCCTAGGATTGCTTTTCGTGCTATTCCTTCCGGGGTACGTTGCAATCCAGGCGCTTATCCCCTCAGCCGAACTCGACGGACTCGGTCGCCTAGCCCTGAGTGTTGCAGTCAGCATAGTATTGGACATGCTTTCAGGCCTTGCACTAAATTACACCCCATGGGGGATACGGCTTGCCCCGATACTACTGTTACTTGCCACGCTAACGATCTGCCTAGCAATTCTGGGTCTTGTTCGACAATTCGAAGCATTACGCCGAGGTAGCCGAAGGTTCACGATATCCTAATTAGCGGTCTCTGAATTGACCATCCTAGTAAGCGCCTGAGTTCACAGCGTAGCCCTTGAGGTTTCCGATGCGGATGTCTGAGTTGCTGCTAGAAACCCTTGGCCTAGTGCTTGGGGCGCTCCATTTCTCAATTCCGCTGATATACTTCACATATTTGAGAAGATATGCTCGCAGACCCTGGAACGTGAAGGTGGATAAACAGTACAAGCCCCAGCTTACGGTCATACTCCCCACCTACAACGAATCTGAACTTATCGAAAAAAGACTCGAAAACTTAGTCGCGCAGGATTACCCAACCAACAAGCTAGAGATTGTCGTAGTTGATTCCGCGTCGACAGATGGAACGGCCGCAATCGTCGAAGACTGGCTCAAGAGAAAGAGCGGAATCAACGCCAAGCTGATCCGTGAATCCGCGAGAGGCGGAAAGTTCAGAGCTCTGACACATGCCATAAGAGTGATCCAGTCAAGTAGCTCAGCTATTGTTCTTACCGACGCTGACGCTTACTGGGAACCCAACGCGTTGAGCGAAGCTACCAGCTTTCTCGCAGACCCCCGTGTCGGTGCTGTAACGGGAACCATCTTCTACATTGAAGACCAGGGTGCACTGAGCGAAAATACATACCGGAATTACTACAACACCGTTCATGTTGCTGAGTCCAAGGTGCATAGCACTCCAGTTTTCAACGGCCCCCTGTGTGCATTCAGGAGTGAACTCCTCCGCAGGATTGGTCTCCCTAATTTTCCAGGCAGCGATGATAGCGCGTTCGGATCCTTTGTCGCCTTTTCAGGGTACAGAGCCATACAAGTGGATACC
>JBAVCK010000061.1:0-9108 GCA_049586635.1 Bathyarchaeia archaeon | reverse complement strand
GAGTATGTCAACTTAGAGGGCTAGCGTAGCCCTCCCCTTTTCCCCTTTTTTGGGACACACCGAAAGATATACAGGCGCGAAAGTATGGCCGTATAGCATACAATCGTGAATTCGAATTGAAGATTTACGAATACGTGATCAGACGTCTTGCGTTAATGATTTTCGTCTTGTTCGGCGTGAGCGCAATAGTCTTCTACTTGGCCAGGGGTTTTCCTGCAGCATTCGCCCCTTGGGCACAATACATAACCTTCAGGATGAAACCCAGCCAGATCGAGGCCGTAATCAAAGCCCACGGCTTCGACCAACCGCTCTACATCCAGTACTGGTATTGGCTGGTGGACGTGTTCCACGGAGACTGGGGGTACTCAAATTGGGCGAATGGCCTCCCGACATTCGAGGTATTTGCCTCTCGTTTTCCATTTACCGTTGAGCTGACTATTGCCGCAACAATTCTAACCGTTGCGATTGGGGTTCCACTTGGAATCCTCTCTGCGTTGAAGAACAACACAGCGGCAGATCATGCCTCGAGAATAATCGCTCTAACTGGTTACTCGACGCCGTCTTATTGGTTCGCCTACATTTTGCAGTTGATCTTCTTCTACTACTTTTACACCTGGGGTCTCCCGAACCTCCCGAGTGGAGGCGTAATAAGCCAGAGCCTGTCCGGCGCTGTACCAACTGTCACCGGGCTCCCAATCATTGACGGCATAATTGCTGGTAACCTAACTTACACCGCGGACGCTTTCGCGCACGTGATCCTTCCCGCGTTTAATCTCAGTTTCATAAGCTTGGGATACCTGGCTCGAATTGTCCGAGCGAGCATGCTTGAAGTTCTAAGACAAGATTACATAATCATGGCGCGTTCGAAAGGGCTGTCTGAGCGAATCGTGATCTACCGACACGCGCTTCGTAACGCGCTCATACCCGCGATGACGCTAACGGGGCTCTTCTTCGCAGGATTGCTGGGCGGCGCTATAATCACCGAAACGGTCTTCTCTTGGCCAGGTGTTGGCAACGTTTCATTACGCGCAGTATTCCAAGGCGATAGCAATTTCCTGCTCCTTTACAGCCTGGTGACCGCCCTCATAATCGTCGCATCGAACCTGGTTGTTGATGTGATGTACGTCTTCCTCGACCCGAGAATCAAGTACTAGGTGGCTACAATGACCGTACAGACTACAGTTTCGGATACCCGAGAAAGCGAGACCAAGGCTAGGATTGCCGAACTCAAATATGCCATTTACCTGATGCGCCAAAACCCACTTGTCCTGGCCGGTTCAATCCTGGTCGTATTCTTCGTCTTCATCGGTCTCACCGCGACTCTCCTCGTAAGCCCCGACTCTGCATCCCTGCTCATTTTTACGAGGAGCTACTGCTGGCCTAGTTCTCTTTTTTCGTGGACAGCGCTGGCAGCAGTTTGTCCTGCTGGAACCTTTCTACCATTGGGAACAGACGGCTTTGGAAGAAGCGTTCTTGATATGATCGTTCTAGCCATTCCATTAGACCTATCGATCGCCTTCATAATAGTCCTAATCGCGACGGGCTTCGGGATGGTTGTCGGGTCTGTAGCTGGTTGGATAGGTGGGAAATTCGACGAAGCCATGCTCAGAATCACTGACATATTCTTCGCATTCCCCGGACTTGTCTTGGCCCTCGTGTTCGCGGCACTTTTTGGAAGGACGATTGAAACCCTTACAATCGCAGTCCTGCTGGTCTGGTGGCCAACATATGTCAGGTTAGCGCGCGGCCAAGTGCTCGTTGAAAAGGAGAAAACGTACGTAGAAGCATTGAAGGCGCTTGGAGTACACCCATCGAGGATTGTGCTGTTTCACGTTATACCAAACTCGATTTACCCAATAATCGTCCAAATGTCGCTTGACATAGGGGGCGTCATTCTGACCTTTTCGGCGCTGATGTTTCTAGGCTTCTCACCCAGCCCCGCACTTCCTGAACTAGGTAACCTCGCTTCAGACGGCATCGGGCACGTCTTCACAGCGCCATGGCTTATCGTATTCCCGGGGCTCACAATCCTAGTAATTGCGTTGGCATTCAACCTGGTTGGCGACGGACTACGGGACATCCTAGACCCGAGGCTCAGGCGGTAAGCATATGGCTGCCAAGGGTGAGTCCCTCCTCGAAACCCGAGATCTAACGGTCAATTTTCACACGTACCGCGGCGAAGTAAAGGCCCTAGATCACGTCCAACTAAGTCTCTACCCACACGAAGTGCTCGCCCTGGTAGGAGAGTCGGGCTGCGGAAAATCTGTTACAGCCCTTACAATTCTCGGCCTCCTCCCAGGCAATGCTCACGTATTGGAAGGACAAGTCCTCTACAAGGGTGAGGACCTGCTCAAGAAGACACCCGAACAAATACGGGAAATCCGAGCGGAAGGGATCGCGGCAATCTTCCAGGATCCCATGACCTTTCTCAATCCTGTCCTCACGGTAGGCGTTCAACTGAAAGAAGCATTCCTAGTGCAAAAGCACCTCTGGACGGCTCAGACACGCGACAAGTCAGCAACCGGAGCAGTAGATGCTCAGATTAAGGGATTCCTACTCGAAAAAGAAACCGAAAAGGAAAGTTCAAAGCGAGAATCCGGAAGAGAAAGGGAGAAAGTGGCTGAAGATCTCTCGAAAGACATACTGAAGCTCGTGCGGATTGGGGACCCTGAGCGTATACTGACTCAATACCCCCATGAATTGTCAGGCGGTATGCGCCAGCGATGTATGATCGCGATGGCTTTGGCGAGACGGCCTTCTATCATCGTTGCAGACGAAATCACAACTGCCCTTGATGTTACGGTACAAGCCCAGATACTGACTTTGCTTAAGGAGCTAAGAGATACCATTGACGCTTCTTCGATTCTCATAACGCACGACTTGTCAATCGCGGCGGAAACTGCAGATAGAATCGCTGTTATGTATGCGGGCCACGTAGTGGAGGTGGCGTCAACAATTGAGTTGTTCAGAAACCCCTTGCACCCATATACTCAGCTACTACTGAAATGCATCCCTGACGTTAGGAAACCCGTAACACACCTCGAATCGATCAGCGGTAGCGTCCCCGATCTAATCGATCCACCCACGGGATGTAGGTTCCACCCCCGATGCCCATTTGCGATGGAGGTTTGCAGGACAACAAAACCCGTTCTAAAAGACATAGGAAACGGCCACATGGTACACTGCCACCTTTATTGAGGATGAAAAAACCTTGCCAGACGAAATCCTAGTCGTGAAGGACCTAAAGACCTGGTTCCCCATAAAAGCTGGCCTCCTCCAGAAAACCGTAGGCCATGTCCGGGCTGTGGACGGCGTCGACCTTGAAGTGAGAAGAGGCGAAACTTTCGGTTTGGTCGGCGAATCTGGTTCGGGGAAAACGACGCTTGGAAAGAGCGTCCTCAGACTGATCAAGCCGACCGCGGGTCAAGTATACTTTGACGGCATCGAAGTAACGAAGGCCAGCAAGAACGAACTCATGCAACTTCGACGCCGCATGCAAATTATCTTCCAGGATCCGTACGCCTCGCTAGACCCGAGGCAAACCGTGGGCTCAACGCTTGCTGAGCCTATGAAAATACACAAACTGGTATCATCGAAAGCAGAGGCCATGAAACGAGCTAAGGAGCTTCTACTGAGGGTGGGCCTGAACGAAGAACACCTCTTCCGCTTCCCTCATGAATTCAGCGGAGGGCAGAGGCAGAGAATCGCAGTTGCGCGTGCATTGGCCGTTGACCCAGACTTTATTGTACTGGATGAGCCCACATCATTCCTTGATGTCTCAGTCCAAGCGCAGGTCCTGGACTTGTTGAGACAATTACAGAAGGAACTAGGCCTTACCTACGTCTTCATTTCGCATAACCTAAGTGTTGTTCAGTATATGAGCGAGCGAGTCGGCGTGATGTATTTGGGGAAACTTGTGGAGGACGCTGGACGTGATGTGCTTTACAAGTATCCTGAGCATCCCTACAGCTACTTCTTGATGGAAGCGATACCAGTACCCGACCCCGAATACAAGAAGGTTCCAAAGCTCCTATCAGGGGATGTCCCAAGCCCGGTCAACATACCCCCCGGATGCCGATTCAACCCCCGTTGCCCATATGCCACTGACAAATGTCGGTCAGGCGATATGCCATTTTATACGGGGTCCGGAGGTAGCTATCACCGTGTGGCCTGCCACTACAAAGTCGATTTTGACAGCGGAAGCGAAGTCCTTAGGCCTCAAATGAACTGATTGCGAATATTCCGACAAAGTGCCAAGCTAAGAGGCGGCTCTGCGAGAACGTCGGTAAGCTATCGCCATGAAGGTGGCGAAGGCCACGGCCAGAGTCGCGGCGCTTCCCCAGAACAATGCCTGTGTAAGAGACTCTGTGTGGAAGTTAAGAAGCGCCAGTTGACTGAGATTCCAAGCCATGATGAGCGCGAACGCGGTTGAAAGTACGTAGCCCCCTGTTCTTGGATTCGGCACCGTCCTCGCGAAGAGAACTATTGCGAGGGATGAAAGCAACTTCGCGGCGACGAAGACCGTCGGTCCTGTGCTCAAGACTAGGGGATTTATTTCGTAGTTCCAGCTTGCGATCGTAACCGAGGCATCTAGCGTGTTTAGAACGGCGGCTATCAAGCAGGATAGTCCTTTGGCTTGACTGCCCACCCATCCTGCCCAGAGCATCGCGACGCCTATGAATACGACCAACAACCCTTCAAGGTGCCCAGCCACAGAGGCCCCGAATCCCCCCACAACAAAGAGCAAGCCGAGGAGGACGAGCCCTATGGACATTGGGGCCATGACTCTTTCCATTGTTGAATGCGACTTGCGATCACGCTTTGATTAACTTGCCGTCCCTCGCACAGCAAACAACCCAAAATTCCGTAACATGTCAAACCCAGTCGAGGTTTGAAATTGGTCGCCTTATATCGGGGGCCGCTCTTCAGTAAGTGAAAGGAACGTCGCCCCTTTTGGCAAGTGACGACAAAATCAGGGACGAAAACACGGTCGACCTAGAGTGGCGAGACTATGTCGCAATCACGATCGCGACATTCGAAACGACACTATTGCCAATCCTGGTTACCGTTGCAGTGTTGATACTCGTCGTCTTGCTACTAAGGTGGTAGCCTGAACTCAGACCCATTGGCAGCGGACTGTTGTAACTCTGAAGTACCAGGCTGTTGCGCCGGAGCCTTTTGGCGGAGAATCATTCTGCCCGCGTCGGGTATCACCGAAATAGTTGACTGAGAGCCCATTACGCGTTGGGCTGTCTGAAGAGCTGCGTTAACAGTTGGTGCGGCTTTCATACCGAAGATGTTCTCCACGTAGTAGTCGGGGATAGTTGAGACGAAGTATATTCGATGTGCAACAAGCGTTCTCCGAAGAAATGCTGCTTTAGAACCATTATAATTGAAGTGGTGTCGAAGCCTCGCCTCCAGATGGTGAGCCTCCCTCTTTTCCGCACACCACTGGTAGAACTCTGTGTCACCATGTCCTTTTCCGCATTCAGCCGCAACAATCAACGTCCCATTTCTCTTGAGAGCCTCAATTCCCACAGGGAATATCTCAATTGCTTCAAGGAGCGATTCGTCCTGGGGTATCCCGCCAACGCTCATGATTACAATGTCAGCGGCTTTCGCAACATCTCTGCAACATGCAGTTTGCATTGCGTTGCCAAGGGTCAACATGGAATCAGATAGGGTTCCGAATGCGAGTTGGAGGGGGCTTCCTTCAGAACCGAGAACCATCCCTAACGCGAAGACGTCGCCCGCTGAGGTAGTAATCTGCAGTCTTTCCTTACGGAGGTCCGACATTGAGAAGCCAGCACCTCTAGTTAGATGACTCTGTACAGATTTCTCAGAGGCTAAACCAGGAAAAACTATGTCACATAGCCCGGAATACTGGAGGTAAGGATGCGGTTTCAGTTCCCCTATTATGATTCTAAGGTCGGAAGTCATGTATTCTGAGTTAAGCTGAGGTGGGAAGTCACCGTTGAGGTTTTCGACGGGAGTCGTAGGTGACCCTTGTGGCTGATGATGCTCAATCTTTGTTTCAGGGAACAAGTTTGGGTCTAATTCAGGCGCTCCTTTCGTACAGAGAATGGTGGTTGGTGCAAGTGAGTATTGTGCTAAGTTCTCATGCAGCGTTTTGACCAAGTCGATGGCCAATTGCCTATTACCGCAAGGGCCCAATGACACACATATCCTCTTTGCCTCCTTCACCTGGGTCTGGAAGCGTCCGTTCGTATCGATGAGTCTCCTCGTTTCGGCCAGAGGGTCCGGGACAGCTGTCGCTTCAGGAATGTTGAAGATTTCCACCAACCTCTCCTCAGGCACACGTAGGGGGATCTGGGAAGACCCGTACGGTAGCCAGACCTCCACCACGAAAAGACGCCTCGAAGGCAGCGTCGGAGTCGGGTCTGGTTAACGTTTCGGTCTCAACGACGCTATGACACGACTTGGAATCGCTGGACGCTATTTGCAACAAAGAATAAACACATAGAATGGTGTTAGGAGAGCGGAGCAGTCAGACGTGGACGCAAAGAATCGCAGCGACAAGGAAGAACTTTGTGACGTTCTTCTGAGAACGGGGAGCCTAAAGTTCGGAACATTCAAGCTTGCGAGCGGTATCCTGAGCCCATATTACGTTGACCTTCGAATTATCCCAAGCGACCCAGAAGCATTCCGAAGGGTGGTTAACTACTACCTTGCCCTCGTTGAGCCGAACATGGTAAAACGTGTTCAGCGTTTGGCTGGTATACCAACTGCTGGCATCGCTTACGCGGCTGTGTTGGCGTTCAAACTCTCTAAGCCGTTCCTCTACGTTCGAAAGGAAGCAAAGGAACACGGACGTGAGCGAAGGATCGAAGGCCTTCTGCAACCAGGCGACAAGGTCCTAGTCTTAGATGATGTTGCGACTACGGGGAAGAATATCATAGAAGCTGCTGAGGCGATCCGAGCGGAGGGCGGAGTCGTTGAGGACGCCGTCGTGTTGCTGGATAGGCAGCAGGGAGGAGCGGTAAACCTTCGGAAGATTGGCGTGAAGCTCCACGCTTTTACCACTATGAAACAAATCGCAGACAGGCTCGCGGCTTTGGGCACAATTGACGAAACTCAGCACAAAGCAATTGTCGGGCAGATCGTCAGCTAGAAGCCAGGTCGAGACGCGTGCTAACCAACGATCTGCACTTCGAACTCCGAATGGCTATGACAAAACCTAAGCCCAAAACCTAAGCCCAGTAGGTGACTGGCCACTCAGCATGGTTCGCCTGGCCGGAATCTCTCAACGCGGCTAAATCATATCCGAAGGGTAGTAGAAGATTGACAGTTGAAGAAAGAAGCAGATCGACATACCTCTCTGAGTCGAAGACGGATCCTTCATCCATCAGCTCGGTGGGGAGAGCTCGGTTATGGTTTATTCTGGACTTGTCGTAGGTTAAGATGTAGTTGATTGTTTGCCCGGCGTGTACCTCCATGCCTTCCGCGGCGAGGTGCTTAGCCGCGATGGCTTGCGGAACCAGGTTTCTGTATTCGTTGAGGTTCTTGCTGAGGCGTTTCTCGATCACGAGCTCTTCGACCGGAATGTTTCCGGTTCTGATTAGGTCAACGTATGACTTAACGACCGCCAGCACTTCGGGTATGAGCGCCATGAATTCCTCTGAATTGTTCGCCTTCGAGAGTGTGGTTAGCACATCCGCTTGACATCGCCTGACTATGCCGGCGGTGTCATGGCGGCGGAGGTCGATTCCTCTAACTTTGAGCTTTCCGTCCTGGAAGACTCCGTAGTACCGGTTGAGGACGGGAATTCGCGGGTCTGTTCGCGAGTTCAGGAACACAATCCACTTGTAGCACCCCTCGAACGCTATCGGGAAGTGCAGCTGCTCCTCTATCGTGCGGCATAGCTCCTCGTACTCATCTGGTGTTGCGTTAGGTTTCCGGAGCCACATCGAATCCACGATGCCGTGTATGAGTTTGAAGCGCTTGGATTCTGCAATCGCGACCGCTTCTCGCAGGATCTTCCGGGAGTAGGCACAGGTTGCGATGTGTGCGTCAATTCTCCCAAACCGCGCGTTCTTGAAGCCTAGGTATCCAATTGCCCGCCGCGTTCGAGGCGGCTATGAGCAGACTAGGATCCATTTGAGCGCGGCTTGGCGTTGATCGTACCGCAACCTTGTAGGTGGGTCCATGGCTTCTTTTTTGTACTTCTTGTAAAGCGCACGTTTTCGTAGTAATATATCGAGCGACCTGGGTACTATGCCATTCCATCTTTCACAAACATTCCACCCAAGCTCCGGTACTCGACTGACGGAGTCTGGGCAGCAGTTGCAGCGTACGGTTTCTCCGCTCAGGTTCATGTTGCGCATTATAGTTGGGTATAGGGAGGAGAAGTCGAGTTCGGCGACGGAGTCGTGTAGGCCGAATTTTGGTTCGTAAATGAAGCCACCGCGGTCCGCTAGTATGAGTTCGTTTCCGTTCTTCCACTCCTCGGGCTCGTTCTTGTTCCAGGGGATTAATACGTCGGCTTTGACGGCGTGGTAGAGTTGAAGGGACGTCATGCTGGTGCCAATCGTCGTTCGCGAGGCCCTCTGCAATGGGATTATGCAGGTTCGGGCCACCTCGAAGAGGCCTTCGAGGCCGCAGTCGCTGCTGATGAATCCATTCGCCTCGTCCACATGCAATCGGCCCAGCAGTCTTGCGGCGGTTTGCTTGAAGAGTATCTTCCCGTACGAAAAGTAACTGTGGCCTTGCACTTCGTAAACCCGAAGCGGCGAATCCTCCCTACCGAGAACCATTTTGTGGAGGATGTGGTGGTGTTGAGCACGCCTGGCCAAGTAGGGGAAAATGAAGGAGTCTCCGCCTTCAGTCAAGACTACATCCGGGTCAATCTCGCGGAAGGCTGTGACGAGTTTGTTGAGCTTGTCAAGTTCGCTGCCTGAGTCGAAAATTATGGTATCATTCTTGGTTTGGATTTTGATTAAGTCTAATTCGTCTTCAAATCTTGAGATCCTGCAAGTCTTCTTAGTGCTGATTTCTAGCCGTATGTTTCGAAGTGTTGGCAGTTCGTAGTCGATTGTTTCGCGGGAATCCTTGGCAACCCACTTGACGCGGCCATGAGATGCGTCAGCC
>JBAVCK010000060.1:0-15699 GCA_049586635.1 Bathyarchaeia archaeon | reverse complement strand
CAACGTGTAGTAGGCCTCGGTAGGTTGTTCTTCCTCCATCTTTGGAAACGGACTTGGAAGTGATTCTGGAAGTCGTGTGTGGGGCGAGGTGTACAACTTTGCCGCCGGCGTCTTGGTGTTGGCCTTTACCTGCGAAAGCGACTGAGAGAATTTCGCCCTTCGCTCCTGGGCCGAGCAGGTAGATGGACGGGTACTTCATCGTGAGTTTGCTGCCGAGGTTTCCGTCAACCCATTCAACAGTTGCGTTAGCGTATGCGTACGCTCTCTTCGTAACTAGGTTGTAAACGTCATTCGACCAATTCTGGATCGTAGTGTAACGTACGTACGCGCCTGGTCGCGCTATGATTTCGACCACGGCTGAGTGCAGTGAATCGGTAGAATAGATTGGGGCCGTACAGCCTTCTATGTAGTGCACCCGGCTATTCTCATCAGCTATGATCAGCGTTCGCTCGAATTGTCCCATGTTCTGCGTGTTAATTCTGAAGTATGCCTGAAGTGGCACGTCCACGTTGACGCCTGGGGGAACGTAGATGAAGCTTCCACCGCTCCAGACCGCGCTGTTCAGCGCTGCGAACTTGTTATCCTCCGGCGGGATTACGGTTCCGAAATATTTCTTGAAAATTTCAGGATACTCGCGCAGGGCGGTGTCCGTGTCTGTGAAAATGATGCCCTTCTTGCTCAGGTCTTCCCTGAGGCTGTGGTATACGACTTCGGATTCGTACTGGGCGCCCACGCCGCCGAGGAATTTTCTCTCAGCTTCAGGTATGCCAAGCTTATCGAATGTGTCCTTAATGTACGAAGGCACGTCCTCCCATGAACGGCTTTTCTTTTCGGTTGAGCTGGCGTAATACAACATGTCGTCGAATTTGAGAGTGGTCAGGTCGCCGCCCCACATGGGCAACGGTCTCTTTATGAAATGGTCGTAAGCACGCAGCCTGAACTGGAGCATCCAGTCAGGTTCCTTCTTTATGCCAGAGATTTTCTCGACAACCTCTCGCGTCAGGCCCTTCGGAAACTTGTACTCGTAATCCTCGGTGGAGTCTCTGAAATTGTACTTGGTATAGTCAATGTCTAGGGTCTGCTTAGTTGCCAAAGCGAATCAACAACCTCTCTTATGACATACGTAATAAGCGTTCCTTTCAAGAAGCAGTAGCTGCAGCCTCTTGCTCCACCCACGAGTAACCCCTTTCTTCTAGCATTTTGGCTAATTCCGGTCCTCCGGAGCGGAATATGCGGCCGTTCACCATCACATGGACGAATTGGGGTTTTATGTAGTCCAGAATCCGCTGGTAATGCGTTATTAGAAGCACGCCCATCTCCGGTCCGGCCATGCGGGCAACAACCTCAGCCACCTTCCGAACCGCATCAATGTCCAACCCTGAATCAGTTTCATCCATAATCGCGATTGCCGGTTGCAGGATTGCCATCTGCAGGACCTCAGCACGTTTCTTCTCGCCGCCGGAGAATCCTTCGTTCAAGTAGCGTTTCGCGAAGGAGGGGTCCATGTCAACCTCCTTCAACTTCTCCTCGAGTTTCTTCTTGAAGGCGAGGGCGGAGATCATCTCGCCGCCGACCCCTTTCGCGTCAGGTGTTTTCTGCGTCTCTCCTTTCATCGCTCTGTAGGCGGAGCGGAGGAACTGCGCGAGTGGGACGCCTGAAATTTCAAGCGGGTACTGGAAGGCTAAGAAGAGGCCTTTCTTCGCACGGGCATCGGGTGTTAGGCTGAGGATACTTTCCCCGTTGACTAGAATGTCGCCGCTGTCCACCTTGTATTTTGGGTGGCCCATGAGCGTGTTCGCTAAGGTGCTCTTACCGGACCCGTTCGGGCCCATGATTGCGTGGACCTCACCTTGCGTTACCTTCAGGTTGACTCCTTTCAGGATCTGCTTGCCTGCAATGCTGACGTGAAGGTCTTTGATTTCGAGCGTAGTTGGCATTATGCGTCGCACCGGAAGTTTTGTGCGGTAGAACTTAGCTGTAGCTATTAAGTATGACGTACGTTATAAAAAATCAGAATGGAAGCGGAGACGATTTCCTGTACGGGCCGCGCGTACGCTTGCGTGCCTTAGTCCTCTTTTCGAACTTACGCTGAATCTCATCAGTGACGTCTGGCAATGTTCTCTAACTGTAGAAGTACGAACTGGAATTTCAATTTTAGTGCGCAGTCACTGCGCCTTCTGCTTGGTCACGGGCTCGTAAGTGACGCCCATCCTGCCTTTGTCGCCGTGGAAAACAGACTGGTAGGTTCCGATATTAGTCGCTGGCTTCGAGAGTCGTTCCGGACTCCAGAGAAGCAACTCACGATCATACTCAGCCAACTCATAATCAGGCGTGTAATCCAGCGCCCCAGTCGGACAGTAATCTGTGCAATTGTGTGCAGTCACATTTCCGGCAACATAGGATTCGTCACCTTCCACTGATAAATTGACTACAGGCTGTTCGGTCACGTGGTGAGATGTGATCCTGAGAACAGGGGCGTATACGTAGTTACTGTCTATCTCGAATCTCGTGAACGTTTTCTCACGAGTATCCTTGTACTTGATTCCCATGAGCTTGGCCATTCCGGGGACGAATCGGCCGCGCACGGTAAGCACGAAGGCCACTTTCCGATTCTTATGGTGCGTGCTCGCGATTTCGCCGACTAATTCGTTTCTCATGAGCAATTGCTGTAGTTGGAAGGCGAGGGTTTGAGATGTTGTCGTATATTCGAAGAAAGTTGACCTGTTGCCCTTGGTCGGTTTGTGGAAGTATCCGTCGCCTCGCCATGCACCGCGGACCAATTGTCTCTGCTTCTCAACCGGGGCGAACATCATCCAATCCGGTATTTTCTTTCCATCGGAGCTGCGCCCAAAGGTCTCGAAGAATTGCAGGGCTACAACGGAGTGCAGTAAAACATGCGTTGAGTGGTGAATGGTCTGTTTCTTCGGCTCACCCTTGAACAACTTCTTGAGCAGCCGTATCGTGTCGTTGATGTATTTCGTTTCATGTTCGCCGAAGGAGAAGCCAACGGTTCTTCTTACAACATAGCCTTCAGCGAGATAGTAGCCAACTAACCTGAACAGGTCAGAATTTGCTGGAAGCTTCAGTTGCCGAGGCAGCCGTTTGCCAGTGCTTGGTTGTCCAACTGTAACCCGTTGTTCGAAGAAGTCGATGTCGCGAATCTCCTTCATGATTGGTAGGGTCAGGTAGTCTCCCGCCTTCAACTCCTTCGGTGTTTTCCATGCAGGCTCTCGCACCTGCTTCTCAAGGCGTCCTTTCTTCACGACGTTTCTGGTTGAAACAAGAAGCGGGTGGTCTTCAGTTACCTTGAGCGAGAACGGAGCACCCAACGGTCTTATTGTGTACAGCCTTCCCGAGTAGTCATGTTTGTAGACTTGGCGAACCTTACGATGCAAGCCAGTGTGCGTCAGGACGCGGTCGCCTATCTGTATTTCACTAATCGGCTTGACCGAAGGGTTAGTGGTGACTAGTGTATCCGGCACCACGCAGAAATGGCAAAAACAGCATCGGGCGTACCAGTATTGTGGGAATCGTTTTTCGGGGTTTTGCGGGTACTCCTTTTGGTCGGTTACTGGGACCATGCTGATGCATCTTTCTGGGCAGATCCACGCGCAGATTCCGCAGCCGGTGCATTTGTCCATGTAGAGCTGGTGTCGTCCCCTGAACCCTTTCGGAAGGAGGATCTTCTGGTAGGGGTACTTCATGGTGAATGTTCGCTTGAAGATGTGTTTGATTCCTTCATACATTGCCCCGAATACTATGCTCATCTTCAGTCGCTCCAGTTACCTGTCCGCCTCGACCGGCCAGTAGTCCAAGCTGCCATAGATGATTGGCATGTCCGCAACGTGTACGTCGTGGATAAGGTACGGTAGGGCGATTAAGTTTCGGAACGAGGCGTTCATGATCTTGACTCGGTAGGGTTTGTCGCTGTTGTCACCCATGACCATAACCGCGTATTCTCCGCGGGATGATTCAACGCGGCCAGTTGCTTCCCCTTCCGGTGCGACAAGCGGGGCTTTGCGTGCGATAGGCCCCTTCGGGATTTTCTCGAGTGCTTGCCTTAGAATCCTGACGCTTTGCTTCATCTCTTCAAATCTGACCATGAACCTAGCGTAGGAGTCTCCTTCTTCGTAGGTTGGAATCTCAAAATCCAGGTCGGCGTATGCGCCGTACGGTTCAACTTTTCGAACATCATACTTAATGCCTGAGCCTCGCAGCACAGGCCCTGCTACGCCTAACTTTATTGCTTCTTCCCGTGTGAGGACGCCGATTCCTTTCGCGCGTGCGATGACGAGTGGGTTGCTGAAGAATATGCGGTCGTACTCGACAAGCCTCTTCTCAAAGTAGTCGAGCAACTTTGTGAGTTTATCTACGAAACCTAAGGGCAAATCGCGCCGTGGGCCGCCTGGTGGGAGGAATGAGTAGGTGAGGCGTGCACCTGTTAGCATCTCTGCGAGTTCTATGAAGAGGTCTCGGTCGCCGAAGGCCCACATGAAAATTGTTGTGTGTCCAGAGAATACTCCGGCGTTGATTGCCAACCAATATAGGTGGCTCATTATGCGGTTCATTTCGGCTGCGATGGTTGAAATATATTGGCCGCGGGGTGGAACTTCGACTCCTTGGAGTTCTTCAACGGGGAGCACGTAGCCCCAGTTTAGGTGGATGGCGTCTATGATGCATGGCCGCTCTAGGTGTGGGATGTTGCTCACGTAGTTTCGGTACTCGGCGATTTTCTCGCAGCCTCGGTGGACATATCCTATGTCGACGTCTACGCTCTTGATGTAGTCTCCGTCAACCCGGATGAGCATGCGGAAATGGCCGGACCCTGGGTGCTGGGGCCCCACGGACACATCTAGAGTCGACGGTTCTCCAGTCTTAGTAATTGTAATGGGCGGGGGAGGGGGCTTTGCTTGGGTAGGGGTTGTTGTCATCGCTGGCCCATCTCCGGGAATTTAATGTCCTTCAACATTGGTGGTGGCCCATCCCAATTGTCTAATGTGAGCAGTTTTCTCAGGTCTGGGTGTCCCTCGAACTTCACGCCGAACATTTCAAATGCCTCACGCTCGTGGAAATGTGCGCTTTCCCAAATCGAGACGACAGAGGCAATCGATGGGTTATCGCGAGGCACCTCCGTTTTCAGAATGACGACAAGGTCTTGAATGTCCGGTTTCGAGAACGAGGCCGTGAAGTATAGGACCTCTATTTTCTTGTGTGTTGGGTAGTCTATGCCTGCAATGCCTTTGACGTGGTCGAATCCAGCTTCGTCACGCATGAATTTCGCAAGTTCTTGAATGTGGTCTTTGTCAAAGGTGATTGTTACCCGGCGTGTTCGGTCAACCTTACCTTCCTTGATAACGTCAGGGAACCGGCCTTTCAGCTGAGTGATTATGCTTTCTTCTCGGGAAAGCGCGAGTTGGGCCACTAAGCGAATACCTCTTCCCTACGAATTTTCTCCCGGAGCTTCACGATCGCGCTGAGGAGCGCTTCAGGCCTCGGTGGGCATCCTGGGACGTACACGTCTACTGGGAATAGTTGGTGCACATCATTGACGATGCTGTATGAATCGTGGAAGAGGCCGCCGGAGCAAGCGCAGTCTCCCATGGCGATTACATACCGGGGTTTGGCCATCTGCTCATAAACGATCTTGAGGCGCTTGGCCATCTTCTTCGTAACTGTGCCTTCCACTATAATTAGGTCGCATTGGCGGAGGCCACCCGCAACTGCCTGTAGGCCAAACCTTTCGGGGTCGAGCCGTGGTCCCATCATAGCGCCGAATTCTGCGCTGCAACAGGCGGTGGTTATGTGCACTGGCCAGAGCGCATACATGCGGCTCCAATTGATCAGGTACTTGATTGGGCCTGAGCCAGTTATGGTTTTGACGAGTTCACTGATTTTTCCAATCCAGACCCCAGCGAAGTCTTGCAGTGTTACTTGGCTCACCTGTTACCCACTGCTCCTGTCAATCGATAATTGTGCAGTCGGGAGTGTCTAAGCATTGAAAAGGTTTGTCAGCTTATTGCAGGGCATGTCGCTTCAACGACAGACACGATTTGGCTGTTAGGCCAGTTCCTTTAGGGCTGCGGCGACTTCCTCGGTGTGTTTGGAAACGTCGACCTTGGGGAAGATCTTCGCCACCTTTCCATTCTTGTCGATGATGAAGGTTACCCGGTTTGTGGACAACCCGAGATCTTTGAGGACACCGTAGGCCGTGGCGATTCGTTTGTCTTTATCGCTAATCAATGGGAACGGTAGTGTGTATTTCTTTGCGAATCTGTCGTGGGACTGAATGCTATCAAGGCTAACGCCTACGATTTCCGCACCCATGCCCCTTATCGATTGTAAGTTGTCTCTGAAGCTGCAAGCTTCCCTCATGCAGCCTGGGGTATCATCTTTGGGGTAGAAGTACAAGACGACATTCTTCTTTCCCGCAAAATCCTTGAGGCCGAGTCGGCTACCGTCCGATGTTGGCCCTTCGAAGTCGGGAGCTTGGTCTCCTGCTTTTACTTTGATTTCCATTATTCAAGAAACCCCTGAATCATGCGTTTATGTGGTTAAGAACTATTGCTCGCATACGTGACAGGAATCTACGTCCATGCTCGGCTCTAATTTCTTGTGAAGGTTACACATGTACCGGTTTTTTCGAACGTAATCGCACGCCGCCTCAATCTTGCTCATGACTTCGATTGGCTCAGCTTTGTGGGAGGTTACCATGTCGGCAATTTCGGCTGTGGCTTGGTCGATTTTCCTTATCCCTGTGAGCCTTATCGCGGCCCCGCGTTTTTCATGGAGGTATTTGCTTACTGCTGGTTGCGTCACTCCCAGAAGTTTGGCGGCTTCTTGCTGTGTCATCCCGTGTTCTTCAACCAGCCTCTTGACGATAAGCGCCCTTATGGCTGGGATTACGGATTTCGAAGCTAGCTCCTCAGGGAGTATCATTGGCATTTTGAGATTTCACTACTCCGAGTATGACGAACGTCATATAAACGTACTACGCCCGTTCTCTGCCTCAGACTCTTTCTTGTGTCTCACTCGGTAGAAGTATGTCGTGAGGCCGTGCCTCTTCGGCACCCGAAGGGCTGAGTGCCGCGAGTTTTGCTTTCGACCACAGCTCCTGTATGTTTCGTGCGCCAGCGTAGCCCATCGATGCCTTCAGCCCTGATGAGAGTTCATCTAGAACTATGCTCACTTCACCTTTGTACGGAACCCAGCCTTCAACGCCTTCGGGAACACCTTTGGCCGGGGTGCTGTATCGGTCGAGTGAGTAACGTTTCGCTCGGGCAGTTGGGCTTCCCATTCCCCTGTACTGCTTGTAGTATCGCCCGCCAATTGTAATTAATGTCCCAGGAGACTCCTGGCAGCGCGCGAATAGGTTCCCCACCATAACCGCTGACGCTCCTGCGATCAGCGCGATTGCGACATCCCCAGGTGAACGAATTCCTCCGTCGGCGATAATCGGGATGTTTGCGCCATACTTCATGACTGCGTCTGAAACTTGTGCAGTTGCGAATAGAGTTGGGGACCCGGCCTTGGTTACCTCGGTCGTGGTGCAGATTGAGCCTGAACCAATTCCTACCCTGAAACCGCCAACTTCTTCCAGTTCAGTAATCGCGTCTTCGGCTGCCTCGTAGGTTCCGATGTTGCCCACGACCACAACGGCGGACACCTCGGACATTAGTTTCTTTGTGGCTGTGAAGACGTTTGCGTTGTGAAAGTGTGAAACGTCAGTAACGAGGATGTCGGCGTATTCGTCGAGTTTCTTCGCTCTATCTAGGTCGAAGGGGGATACCGCTGCGGCGCAAAGCAGTTGCCCATTCTCGTCACGGGCGGCGTCTGGGTATTTCCCTCGAAGCAGTATGTCCTTGAATGTTATGAGCCCTGACAGTTCTCCGGTCTTGTTCACGATCGGGAGCTTCTCGATCTTGTGGTCTCGAAGTAACCTTTGAGCTTCGTCGATACTGGTTCCTTCTTCAGCTTTCACAACATTCTTCGTCATTACCTGGTTAACAAGGAGGCTCGGTTGGGCGAACCTTACGTCCCGGCCGGTCACGATGCCAACGAGCCGGGTTCCGTCAACTACCGGAAGCCCTGAAATGCTGTGTTTCTCCATTAACCCTAGGGCTTGGCCAACGGTGTCTTCCGGCGCCACGGTTATGACATCTCGTATGACGAGTGCTTCAGCCCTCTTGACACGTTTAACCATCTCAACCTGTTCCTCCACCGCGCAGTTCCGATGAACGACACCCAAACCACCCTGCCTCGCCACAGCGATTGCCATGCCACTCTCCGTCACCGTATCCATCGGTGATGAAACGAAAGGAACGTTCAAGCGATGAGTTTTCGTTACGCGAGTCCGTAAGTCAACTTCACTCGGTTCAACTTCTGCGCGCCCTGGAAGAATCATCACGTCCCGGAAGGTGAGGGCGATCTGTATGCCTTTGATTTTCTCTCGGAATGATTGCCTCGGGGCCTCTTCAGCTTTCAACAACTGAACCTGCGATTGAAGGAGATGGCAGTGTTCAGAATTTAAGCTCTAGTTTGGGGTGGGAAATCAAAATTCGATCGTGGCTAAATCTGTTCCGAGTTGAACTTCGCTTCCGTACTCCCTTATGGCTTCGTCGTGGAAATCACTTTCCCTGTTCTCGTTTGGAGGGGGTATATGAAATAGGGTCAACCGTTTCGCGTGGGCTTGCTTTCCCACTTGACCAGCCATACGTGCTGTGGAATGCTTCGTCAACTGTGCGATGCTTAACTGGTCTTCGAGGAATGTTGCTTCATGTACAAGCAGGTCTGCATTTTTGGCGAGCTCAACGACCGATGGGGAGTAGGTTGTGTCGGCGCTGTAACAGAAAGACTTCCCATGTGCCTCGACCCTGAAAGCCATGGTGGGGACCGAATGAATCGTACCACACGTCTGCAAGTTCTCCATCCTTTGGCCGAAACCTAGTTCGGATATGGCTAATGGAAACTTGAAGAAATCACTAGGCGTGCAAGTACATTCCAGTAACTTCTGAACTGTCAGCTTGAATCCTGGCGGCCCATAGACCCGTAGCGGATTCTTGCGCCCATCTATCTGAATTGCCCAAAGGAACGGAACCAAATCCGAGATGTGGTCAGTGTGACAGTGGGAGATGAAAACGGTCGACAAATCATCCGGATTAAGTCCCGAATTTCTTAGATTTCTCAGCGACCCTGGCCCCAGGTCGAACACTATTTCTTCGTCCACGACAATCGACGGACACGCACGTTTTGCGCTGACTGAGGAACCGCCAGAACCCAGGAATGTAATTTTCAAGAGGCCGGCCTTCGCCTCTTAGTTCGAGTTCGCTTCGCACGCTTAGGTTTCCTGGGTGGGGGATAGATTGGATTTACGACTTCATCGCTCAATGTCTTCACCTGAGCTGCGGGGCCACCTTGTCTCTAAATGTTTCCAGCGGACGTATTTCTGTATCGTTAATGAACACCAAGAGGAAACTGTTGAACCCGGCCTCTATGAACTTTCGTAATACCCCGACGATCTCATCGGGCTGTCCCAAGATGAAACCGCGTTCAGTGGCATACTTCCGGTACTCAGCGGCCGACTGGCCGCGCTTCTTCGCCGCTTTTTCAACGGTTTCATCGAGTTCGGATTGGTTTTCTCCAATCAGAACGAAAGCCTGCAAAGACTTAGTCTGAGCATCCGGGGTCTTCCCATAATCCTTCCGGTATTTTTCCGCAGCCTCCAGAATTTTTCTGCATTCTTGAAGTGAACTGTTGGGCGTATTGAAACCGTCCGCGTAACGCGAAGCCAAGTAGGGCATCGTCCTCGTGCCTTTCGTTATTCCCACCAGGATTCTTGGGCGAGGTTTTTGCACGGGTTTAGGCAAGCATACGGCATCCCGAAGAGAGTAGAAGTCTCCTTTGAAGGTGGAGCGGTCCTCAATCCATAGTTTTTCGATAACGATCAATGCTTCCTTCAATTGCCTGACTCTGGTTCTTGGGTCAGGGAATTCGTAACCGTAGGCGTGATACTCGTCCTCATACCATCCGGCCCCGATTCCTAAGATCAGCCGGCCATGGCTGATTATGTCAACCGTTGCCCCCATTTTGGCTAGGAGTGAAGGCTGCCTATACGAGGTACAAGTTGTCATTGTGCCAATCTTGATTCTTTTCGTCATCGCCGCAAGAGCCGAGAGCGTTGTCCACGCTTCAAGGCATGGGTCGGTTCTGTTGCCGAGCGCGAGAAAATGGTCGTACAGCCAAACGGAATCGTAACCAAGTTCTTCAGACGCGGACCACACCTTTCTTAGATCCTCGAATGAGTATCCGCCTTGGCCCGTCTTCACTCCGAATTCAACTGAGGGCATGTCTTGGTCCGGATGTTGTAGTTTGCTGTGGATAATAGATTAGACTGGCTTCTGACAAGTTGATCTGCCCGGCTAGCTTATTTTGTCTGGGACGATAAGCACATATAGAGCAAACCGAAGGTTGACTGCCTCTAATCTGATTGCATGAGAAGTGAAATGTCTTGACTAATGGCGCCAGCGGCCTGTTTGCGGGAAGAAAGACAAGTAGGGACAGAGGTCGTTTCAGGTGGCACTATCGACCGTACAAGCGCCGGATGTTGGGCCTCGACTACAAAGCAGATCCGCTTCAAGGTGCACCCCAAGGCCGTGCCATTGTGCTTGAGAAGGTGGGCGTAGAGTCCCGCCAACCAAACAGCGCGGTCCGCAAAGCTGTCCGCGTTCAGCTAATCAAGAATGGTAAGGTCATCACCGCTTTCGTCCCAGGTGATGGTGCCCTCAACTTCATTGACGAGCATGATGAAGTTCTGATTGAGGGTATTGGCGGCGCCGAAGGCAAGGCGATGGGCGATATTCCTGGCATACGTTACAAGGTTTATGCAATTAACTCAGTTTCTCTGGATGCCCTGATGAAGGGTAAGAAAGAGAAGCCTAGGCGCTAGACACCTTCCGCTCGTAGTCGGAAGTGGCTCTACCGAGCTTTCTTCTTGCTCGCGTTCAGCAGCGAAGCGAAAGTCCGAACCGACAAAGCGCCTAGGAGAAGGAAACTCAGTACAGTAGCCACAGTAGCTGCCGTGAGAAATACCGGTGATTGGCTTGCCTCCCCAACGCCAATCCCAAAGGTTGAGATCAAACAGCTCCCCAATATCACCCATTTCGCATTCGGCCATCTCGACCGTACGTTACGCTTCACCATTCTGCTGCAAATGATCGCAATCGGACCAAAGTAAACAACTCCAATTCCAAGCGCCGCGAATGTCCCGGAAATCACGACTGCGAGTTCCTCGTTGAAGGACGATGCTTGAAACATTCTGCTTGAAAGGTAAAGAATTCCAATCAACGGGTAGAGAAGGACCCTCATGGCCGACCTTAGCACTGCATGATAGGATATGAAAGCAGCAACTTGAGGGCTGAAGCTGTAGTAGAAGTCGTTGAAGGCCTGCATGAAGCTTCGACCCGCAGAGGTTTGGAGTACTTGGGCGTCTCTGAAGTGACGGAGTAAAGCGACTTCTGGCGAGATCTCCGAGCCGTAGGTTGCGGTGGCAATGAAGCATGGGCTGGGCAGACCGTTGGATTGAGACGAAGCGGAAGAAGACGACGAAGACGATGAGGAAGTTGTAGAAGTATTCTGTTGTACAAGTGTGAATTGCGTCTGTTGCGGAGGGGAAATAGGGAATCCGGCTTTACTCGCCGTCACATAGATGGTGTATTGGCCGGGCCGAAAGTTGGCGGGTATGATGAATGCGTCTCGGTAGGCCCCAGAATTGTCACTGTAGACCAAATCGTAAGATTGAGGAGGGTCCCCGATTTGTATTGACACAGTTGCACCTCCAACCGCGTTATTTTGGGAATCCAAGACTCTTCCTGAGACCATGACTGTCTCTCCTGGAGCGTACTGGGGCTTGTCTGTTGAAACAGTCACTGTGAGGGCGCCTTGCGAAAATCCCAGCGGGGCCAGCAACAGAACGTAGATGACGAAGAGCAACGGGAGTACTTTCAGTGAGAATCTCAGTGGACTCGCCTCCGCTATTGGGTGCCTGAGGGGAGGAACTACAAATTTAGCTTACCGTCTTCCGCCATTCGTTAAGAGTTACTCTAATAGGGTGAGCAGTCGTGTGTCGGCGATTTCTCCTCTCGTTCCGTTAACTATCACTTCTCGTGGGACGAGGCCCTTCTGCATTGGGACCCTGATTATGGGAACATAAATTCGCTTCAGTTCTGTTATTTGCAGCTTGTTACTGAGGATTTGTTTGAATCGTTCCGGCATGCGGACGACGCTTTCTTGGAACTTGTTCAGGAGCGCCTCTTTTGAGATGCCTTCACGAACGTTCACGTTCACCCCTCGAACTTTCAACCCTTCCATGTCGAAGATGCGTTTGGTCCTCCAAGAGGTTAGCTCGGTTTCTTCGTCTCGCGTTAGAGGCCGCCCAGTTCCCGTTACAACGAGTTCGGACTCTGTTCTCTTAGTTGCTAGTTCAAGGGCTTCGCCCACAATGAAGTATTTCGACTCGTTTGTGAGGAATGGGCCTAATTTCTGGAGGCGTTCTAGGATGGCTGCGGGGATTAGTCGGCTGTGTTTGCGTTCAAGGATTAAGTCCCTGCTTTTGCTTTCGACCTCAACGGCTACGACATCATCTTTGACGTTCACCTTGTAAGAATTGGTCCGGACGTAGTAGCATTCGTGGAAGCCTTTCACTTTCCATATTGGAATATATTCAACCGTCGGCGTCCCAACCATCCTCACTTCCGCCTCGGAACGCTTGAAGAAGTTTGAAAGACGTTCCTTCGCCTTTCGGTCTGATGAGACGGCAATCTCCACTGCTCGCTTGATTGATATCGGGTCGATCTTGAAGACGTGCTCTATCACTTGGCTGGGATCCCAGCCATTCCCAGTCCTTAAGCCCTTGATTCCTTTCTTCTCTGTTGAAACTTCACCTATCTGCTGCAGCCTGCCGGCTAAGTATTCTTCAAGGGCAAGCGAGGACGGATCTTCCTCGTGATTCGTTTTCTCGTCGATGTGGTCCAACCCTTTTGAATCAGCTGCCGCTACGCTTTCGGCCAGCTCCTCACGGATGTTGTTAAGGTTTGATATGATGTCCTCTAGATCGTGATTTCTTGGATCCGACATTGTCCTCATCCCGTTAAGGCAAATTGAGTCTGGGCGTCTGCTAGGAAAGACCCGCCTTGGGAGATCAGTTTGTCAGAAACCAGGGCGTCGACGCGGTAGACGCCGGGGGTTGCGTTACTCGAAAGGGTGAACCCTATCCCATCCTTGATGGTTTCGCCGGTGGGGAGATTTGCAATGTGAATTCCAATTTGAACCGGCACGCCGTTCGGATCACGAACTTGGACCCAAATGAGGCCTTGGAATGTTGTCCCCACGTTCTGTACAACGACCCAGATCGTTATCGTTTGTCCAACTGAGAAGGTGGATATCGCGTTGCCGGCTATGTCACCGGCGTAGACGGCGGAAATGATGACGCTTGGCGTAGTTGAGGAACCAACGACGAATGTTGAACGCGCGGCTATGCTTGAATAAGCCGGTTTGGTTGCAGCTGCGAAGACCGTGTACGTTCCTAGCGTGGCACTTGGCGCAATGGTGAATTGTGCGTGGAATGTTCCTGCAGCGTCAGTTTGGATGCTGCTCCCAAAGAATACCTCCGCCCCGGTTGGTGAATCAGCTTGAATTGACACGGTAGCATCAGGGATTGCGCTTCCTGTGGAATCAGTAACTTGGCCGTGGACGGTTACGGTTGCATTTGGTTGGTACTGAGACTGGTCTGTGGTTAGCGTTAGGAATAGGTTTGCGGCCGCTGAAACAGTGGCCGTGGAGATCGGGTTTGTGGTTGCTGATATTTCTAGAGTAATCTGATTCGTGAATTCATGCCCATTGATGAGAGCTACGGCCGTGACCATGTAAGTACCTGCGGGCGTGTTAGCGGAAGTTACAATGGTCAATTTGGAGTGAAATTCAGGGTCGGCGACGCCTGCGTTGGGAGAGAAGATTGCCACGCTGCCGGGAGGCACGTCCCTTGCCACTAGGAGAATGCTCGCTGAGGCTCCAACCGTACCGCCTGGTACGATCATCACATCAAATTTCGCAAAGTCTCCGGCAGTGATCGACTTAGATGCGGGCTCCACCTGAAAGACGAACGTTGCGGAGTTGCTAACCGATACCGTGCTTTCGGATTCGGTTGTCTGGTTTGTGGTTGATGTGGTTTCGTTTGTAGACGTCGAAAGAGTCACGGAAGCGGACGCGGTTGCCCCGATAGTGAAAGAAGCGTTTATTGATGTAAATTGCACGAGGCCGATGCGGAGTACTTCGAAGACGCCCAAATATGTCCCGGAACTCATTAACACATGAGCATTACCTTCGCCTCCTTGATCGGTTGTGACATTTGCGACTTGGACATTGGCTGAAGTAGGAGCGGAGACGAAAAGTACTGTGTAGACCGATTCGGGCATAGCCTGATGAAGTACAACCGTCACCTTACCACTATCTAGGTTAACTTGCACCGTCCCATTCGCTGAGAGTTGCTCAGTACTCCCGGGCGCCCGCAGCAGCTCTATTGAAATGGTGTTCTCGGCTGACACAGCGGCGGGTAAAATTGCGCCAATCTGGATCAGTGAGGACGCCGCTATTGCGCAAAGCAAAATTACAATCGCACTTCGAGTGCGAATCAGCGGAGACACTTTGATTCGAACCTGTACGGGGTGGTTAGGTATTTAAGTGTTTTTTCGTGCCACACAACTACAATTAGCTTTCCTGTTTATGTGTAGCGCTAACATACTTCATATAGTCTGGCGACGCAGGTCTTCATGTGGGTTCCGGTGAGTTCAAAGAGCGCTGACTCTGTCCTGGTTGACCTGCTAAAGAGGATGAACAGACACATGGAAGCCATTTCTAAGAAGCTTGACAAACTCATCGAGGTTCAGCGCTCTTCAGGTGGCCAGCTTACACGCTCAACGATGTCTCTCCCCGAAAACCTGCCGCTTGATGTAACCACCCTTCTCTCCCTCCCCGATCACCTACGGAAATCTGCGTTGGGCTTGGCGACACTGGGAGAGGCCACAGCAACAGACCTTTCCAAGGAGACAGGAAGGGTTCGGGCAGTTGAAAGCGATTACCTAAACCAACTCGTATCCATGGGCCTAATCAAGAAGAAACGCAAAGGCCGCGACGTGTACTTTTACGTGGAGACTTGAGGGAAACCAAGAATGGGTAAGAGTTTAGCATTCCACTCATACAAAGGTGGAACGGGAAAAACGTCCATTGTCGTTAACTTAGGGGCGCTGTACGCGAAGCAAGGTGCCAATGTCTGCCTCCTCGATTACGATTTTCGCGCGCCCAGCCTGAATGTTCTATTCAAGGCTAAGCCAGAATTCTGGTTGAATGATTATCTTGAGGAGAAGTGCGGGATTGTCGATACACTAGTTGACGAGTCGAGCCGGCTCAACTTACGAGGCAAATTGTGGGTGGGTTACGCTAACCCTTCGCTCGAAGCTCTGACGGACATAATGAGCAAGGATAGAAAATGGGAAGTAAGAGCACTAAGCAAAACGCTCGCTGGAAAGAAAGAAATCTTCGAACAGAAAAAAGTCGACTACCTGATATACGACACAAGCCCGGGCGCACAATACTCATCCATAAACGCCCTGGCTGGAGCCGACCTTGTTTCCCTAGTGATGAAGGCGGACG
>JBAVCK010000059.1:0-13418 GCA_049586635.1 Bathyarchaeia archaeon | reverse complement strand
AGCCACTACTTTACGGATTGATTTTGCGCTGCGGACGCCACCGGGGAAGCCGCGAACTTCAAGAATTAATTCTTGATACGGTTTGAGGTTGGCTTTCAGCGCTTCCAGCGACATAGCACAGGCTATTTCAGCCTGCTTGAGCCAGTTGTTGGTGTCATATATCATTAGGGCCGACATGGCGGTAAGTACATTGGAACCATTAATAGCAGCCAGACCATCGCGTGCCTCCAGCCCGGGAATGGGGATGCCTGCACGTTCCATCGCCACATGGCCTTCCAAGAATTCTCCCTTGTGATATGCATGCCCTTCACCCATCAGGAGCAAAGCAATCTGCGCCATAGGTGCCAAATCACCGCTAGCACCCACAGAACCTTTCGTGCAAACGTAAGGCGTGACACCCTTGTTCAACATATCCACCAGAGTCTGAGTAATCGCCAGGCGGCAACCTGAATTCCCGTGTGCATGCACATTGATGCGCCCGAGCATGGCACCACGTACCCACTCAATGGGCATGGGATCGCCCATACCTGCAGCATGATTGTAAATCAAATATCTCTGAAAATCTCTTACCTGATCATCGTTGAGCACTATCTCCGATAATTCGCCTATACCGGTATTAACACCGTACATGACCTCGTGCGCTTCAACTTTTTTCTCAAGCATGGCGCGGCATGAATTGATCTTTTTGATAGAATCGGGATGCAGTTCCACTTTTTCGCCATGACGTGCAACGCGCACAACATCTTCAACGGTCAATCCTGAGCCGTGTATTACCAGTGTCATATTACATCTCACGATTTCCTTATTCCCTTCACCATTTGAACAGCACTCATGATTTTCACCTCGTGTATTATGAGTACCTATCAAGTGCGCACGCACAAATGACGGTTCAAATTACGGTGCCCGCACCAGTGATAGCACACACACGAAGAAGGGATGACTAGGCTACCAAGCCTAAACACTTTGCAACGCTTTGGGCTACTTCCGTCGGATTCGCATTCAACTCTATACCGATTGAAAGATGTCCGTCTTTGAACGGAAAAATCAGTTCATACATTGTGCCATATCGTACGACTACGTATCTCAACCCGTCCATGTCTAGATTTCCTCTACGCCGAGTCAGTTCAAGAATGATAGGGTTCACTATGAGTTCCTCCATCCGATCGGTTTCTGTGGGGTTAAGGCTCGGCTTCTTAGGGTTCTGTTCCATCTCTACGATTCTCTCATTTTGGTTTACGGCAACGTAGCGAATATTCGCATCGAGACCAAACAGCCTTGCGCTTATCTTCTCACTCATCGGCCGCATCCTTCGGCAGAAGCACCCTCGCGCCTCAACTTGAAGTTTGCTTGCACGTACCCGGCTTTCATGTGTGTGGGTTTGATGGTGCGCACACACACCAAAACCAAAGCATCAGGATGCTTCTCCGAAGCTGATGCCCGCGTCGGAGATTGTGAAAAGATACCATTTTACACTATGCGCAGCGCCGCGCGTACTGAAGACTCTGAACAATCTTTTGGGTTCGCCGGATGATTCGTCGAACTTCATCTCTAGAACGACATCGGACAGCGCTTGTAGACTTCGCGTGATTGAGGGCGGATTAATTCCGGTATCATAGACTATCATGGCCATTATGTTCGCCTTGCTCTTCAGGAACCTGGCGCGCTGGTCCAAGAGCCAAGGCGCAAGGTAAGCTGGATTGAACATTGTACCCAGGGTTGATAGTGAATCAAAGGCAAGTCTCACGGGTTGGCCGCTGAATTTCTGAATTGTCTGATGCACTGCGATTGAGACGTCGTTGATTTGACGAGGTTTTTCGAGCAGGAAATCCATAACGTGCAGTTGCCCATCTTCCTCGATCATCTTTCTAGCCAGTTCGGCTGAGGTATCTGTTAACGCCAGGATCGTGTTCTCCTTAGATCTCAGCCCGTCTCTGCAGAATTGTTGGGCGAACGCAGATTTACCTATGCCAGGACGCCCTGTTAGAAGCACCAATGTTCCAGGAGCGAAGGCTTGGTCTTCTAAGGATGGAACCTGTAGCTTGAAACCAGGGTTCGCTTCTTGCAATCGGCTCACGAGAATTGCGTATTATTCGCTGGACGGTATCGTCCAAGCCCGTTTCATCATCGCCATAGCCACTAAGAAGATGGCCGTCGAGAGGACGAAAATCGTGCTATTGAGAACGTCCCATATGCGGGGTGAAAGTCCGAGCAGGTCCCGGAACAGTATCAGCGCCATACCGAAAAAGAGCGAAGCCAACCCGACCTCAAACAGCAGCCAAGGTCTCTCCAACCTAGGGATCGCTGCGAAGAGGCTCTTCACTCTAGAGACGTAATAGATAGCACCTGCCGGGAGAATCAATCCGAGAGAAATAACTCCGAGAAGGAAACCAGTGGTCTCAATAGACACTGTGCCTCGCACACTCTTTGCGAAGGCGCCTTTGAGTTTAGCTGTTGACTCCGTAGTGAGAGACAATTCCAGGAACTGAATCTTGCCGCCTTGGATCGTCGCTTGCCCGAGGCTAGCCAAGGGAGCGATACCAAACCCCCGATAAAGGTCGATTGAAATATCCAGATTCCACGTCACATTGTTCTCACTCACTTGATACCCGCTGGTCTCTTTGACTTGGATATTATCAAGTGCGAGCTGCCTCAACCAGTCTCCGATCTTATCCTTGCCATTGTAGGTACAGCCAATTCCTGATGAGACGTGGTACCAGATTTGACATGTGGGCGCTGAGCCTTTGTTGCTATCGCTTAGATAATTATTGTACACTTCTCCGGCAAGATCGTAGACAAGACTATCAGTTGCGAATAGATCCAGTCCGCCTTTCACATCATGTGCGTTCAGGGCTGCATCAAAAGCAGTGATCACCGATTCAGGGCTCTGTTGATTACTTTCGCTCGCGTGGACCTTCTGGTTCTTAGAGCCATGAGCTTCCACTTGAGGAAGAGGTGTCATCAACGTGAGGATGGCACCTAAGGCGACTACCACCAAGAGAACAGTAACGGCATATCTGTCCATTCCAGTTGACAAGGAAGTTCAACTAGGTGACAAGTAGATACGAAGATTCATGTCTTCCGGTTCATCACTCAAACCGTCGTCGAGCGTCTTTTCCTTTGAATTGTGTGTGGGTCTACTGGTGCGCACACACATCAAAACTAGCTAACGAGTACTGCTTGGCCGTTTGATTTGACTTCGATTTCATGCCAGTGGGTATCATGTGGTTGTCCCTTAAGGCTCCTGACACGGAGGAGATTCTTCGCTTCGTCACCGCGTTCCATGACTTGCAGGTCTATGGTTCCGTCGCTCGCGCCTTCCAGTCGCGAGTAGAATGATTCAGCGTGAATTCCGCGAGCAATTCCCGCAAAGTGGATTCTTCTTGCCCTACGCTCGTTCGGCCAGCTTCTGCTGATTACCCATTCTAAGTATGGATTCTCTTCATTGAATCGAAGTCCTTCGGAATAGGAATCAGCGATGGCTAAGGCACCGGGGGGCCAGCTTTCTATCACGTCCCCAGCTTGCGGACCATATTTGGTTGTCTTAAGCCATTCAACGCTTAGGTCAGCAACTTTCAGCGAACGCAGCCGGTCGCCGCCTTCAATTGGCTCGAACAAGGATGTTTTTCCCGGCTGGGTGTCAATTCGACCTCCAGTGAGCGTCGCAGTATACCAGTCGTCAATGTTAAGGCGGCCTTCCTTGGTGGTTGCCGGAACATCGACGCCGAGCGCGGCCAAGCTCTCCTTAACCGCTTCTGGTGGCCTTGTCATGCTCACGTATGACACGCGTCGGTTAGCTTGGAGGTACATGGCTGTGATTGTTGTCGTTACAGCTAACCATTGAGAGGATGGATCAAATTCAACCGTAAATATTGTTCCCAGTTTGACGCCGTCAGGGATTAGTTGAGCGAACAGAGGAATGTTGACACGATCGGCTGAAGACAACTCGGTACCTAAGGAAAAATAAAGCGAACTTGCAGAAAGGAATGCCGGTTACGATTTGGACCGTTGCTTTCCGCAGTTTTGTGTGTGTGCACACACACTCTTACGAACGACGAAGGTTCAGATTCGATTCAACGACAGTCCTATGGACTGAGATTGCTTTGGAGTATAGTTTAAAGGTCAAAAGCACGGCCTACGGCATCCGGTTTTTCATGAAACACATAGTTGACCTCTACAAGTACAACAGCTCCGTGAGAAAAAAGTACCTCGACGCAATTGAGAAACTTCCATGGGAAGAAGTCGTCAAGGTCCGAGGCGTTTCCCTCGGCTCTATTCGAAACGTCTTCCTACACGTCCTGGATGCATATTGACGATGCCCGATATCGCTATTCTATTAGCGTAACTTCCCCCGTATCGGTTAAGTTCAGGCGTTGCCATCGTGACATGAATTTCTTTCTTCGCATGATTCGCACTCGAACTAGTTGCTCGACCTCTCCAGCGTTCTCTTCGGCTTTGAAGTCGATAATTCCGTCACTTATTGATTCGAATTGACTAAGGAAAGTGTCCGAAACTGTTCCACGCAGAATTGAGAACAGCACGATGTGTTCATGATTCCGATTCATATAACACACTCTGTTTCGGAAAAAATCGAAGACTGCTGGTTCGGTGTTGTGCCGCGTCAAGATAGCAGTATTATCGTCGACGTGCAACCATCTTTTCTCTTCGGCAGGGAGTTCCGGCCTCGCGTGGAAATCCTTAGCTTCGGCAATACTAACGTCTGCGACCTTGAGAGAATGAGTTCTTGTATCCCGTCCCTGTTCAATAGGAACTAATCCACCCATCTGGAGCGTGTAACTGTCTATGAGCGTAAACAGCCCGCTGTTTTCTAACGTACCTAAGTTGGTGCCTAGAGTTGTTAGGCCGCGCCTCACGTCAATTGGGGCGTGTTGGAACGTGTGATATTCTGTCTTCTGTCCTTTTCTTAAGGCCTGCGCCGCGATCGTTAACGAAGCCTCGAACCAAATAGAGTCGGGTTGGAATTCTATGAGCACGATAGTGCCATAGTCCAGGCCATCTGGCAGTATCCGTTCGAACATAGGTAGGGTAAGGCTGTCGGCCAACTGTGTGTTTCGAGCTCCAGCGTGTACATTCTGTTCGGTCTCAAATTTCTTCCTTGTGATGGCAACCCACTCGTCCTTTTTTGCAGGTCAGTTTCGGCTTAGTCTCTGGAATCATGCATCATCGAGGGAGTTCGGTTTTTTCGTGTGTGTGCAGACACCCCAATTAGGATTAGTGAATGCAAGATGAAGTCAGCCTCGTACAGCAAAGTCTTTGACTTTCGGTAGGGACTCTTTGGCTGAGTCGTTTTGAGCGCAGGCGTCCATACAACCCGAATTGCGAGGAGGTTTGAATGGTTCGGCTTAGCGGTAATCAAACGATATCTTGAACGTCATTCGACTGTTCGTGATGTTCACGCTGACCCGATGTACTTTAGCAAAGGAATAGACTTCATCGTCGAGGGTAAGGACAGCTTATCAATAGACCTCAAGGTGGATTCGTACATTGGGACGGATAAGGGTCGTAAAATTCGTAGTCAATGCAATCCGGACACAAACATGATACTGATCGAAACTCTCAGCCAGCTTCAATACGACCGACGGCGGTCAGACGTACCTGGCTGGTTTTACACGAGCGAAGCGGATGAAATCTACTATTATTATCTGGCAGTAATCAACGACCCGCAAGAACTCAATGAGCTATACGACGAATACAGATCGCATATCAAATCCAAAATGAACCTAAAACCCATCGAGGACAGGCTCATTCAGGCTATGAAGGTCGATAACGATCTGTTAGTAACCTACGACCTGAGAGAGGCTAGGAAGTGGTTATCCGAAGATATGGACAAGCTGAAGATATCTTACAGTGGTGCCACAAACCCTACCTATGTTACGGTCTCTTTGCGGATCCCCCGACAGTCGTTCTTGGCACCGAATGGACCTGGAAGAAATCTTGGAAGGATCTATCCAGGAATACGGGGTTAACAAGTGAGTCGTGGGATGCCAACTAGCAGTCCGAATGAAAGACACCCTTCACATCGTGTTTATGATGTTGAACGTACTATGGTCTGCTTCCTTGGCATAGGGTGATTCCAGTCGAGCTCTCTTTTGCTCACCCTTGTTTGATCCGGTTCGACGGGTGAATGTCTATCCGTCGCCGAGGCAACGAGGTCAAGGCACAAAAGCAAGAAGAGCATCCATGAACGCTCGGTCTACTCTCACCCCTTCAAAGAGGCAAGCACTTCCCGGCAGATTTCAGCTAGGTCTTTAACTTCATCGATGGTGAGAACCTTCGTGCAACCAACGGTATTGAAATTTCTTTTTTCCCACGCATCCGCAGCCTGGTTGGCTTCGTCAACATCATCCGTTGCTACCTCGAGAACATCCCAGCCTTCGATACCAGCCTGATCGAAGCGGATCACTACCCATTTCATCGCGGTGGCGCCTTCGGTGCGATGAACCTTCTCGAACTCCATTGCAAGAGCCTATTTGTTCGCCTTCTTCCATCTAACTGAAGTTAGTTTCACACTCTGCATTGGACCGTTTTTGTCATCGGCTTTGGACACTTAGGTGTCGAACGTTGAAGATAATGTCGTGACCAAGTATTGGAATATCCGAGGAGACTACCACCATCTCGAACTGAGTTTCAATTCTGTTCTTTCTTTCTCTGATTGAGGTTTCCGGAAGATGTAGAGGTGTTCGTGTGCGATTTTGTAGAAATCTAATTTTGAACTCCGCCACCGCTCTCGCGTGGTCTTCGTCTTCCATTGGCGTTTGATTATGTCTTCTCTGAGGACGAATCCTGAGTCGAGGAACTGTTGGAGAACGCGGTACGAAATAGGAATGTAGTGCTTGTGTTTTCTAGTATCGCCAATCAGAATCGCACAGTGTTTTCCGGGTTTTAGGACTCGGTAGGATTCATCTGCGACCTCACGGACTGCTTTGAGGAAGTCGCTTAGTTTTCTTAGTGCCGAAATGTCGCCCTCGATGCGGGGAGCATACGGAATTATGTATGCGTATGGGGGATGTGTTGCAATCAGATCGATAGATTGGTCGTGTAGAGCATCCAACCTCCTTGCATCGCCGACATAGGTGTCAATTGAAATGCTAGGAGATTTGGCGTCAAGGGTTTCGAAAGAAAAGTTCAACCTGTCCAAGGCAACCATTATTGCGTCGCGGTTGATATCAACGCCAATTGCGTTTCTGCCCAGAAGCTTGCATTCAACGAGAGTCGTACCGCTACCGCACATCTGGTCCAGTACTACATCTCCGACCTCCGTAAACCTCTGAATTAGGTTTCTAGGAATGTATGGTGACCAGTTGCCACGGTAGTTTCCGACGTGCGTAGCCCAGCTACCGCGGTCGGGAAAACTCCAGACGGTTTCTGTCTCGTATGCGTAATCCTTAGGCGGGCCAAAGCTTGATATGCTCCAAGGCTTGCCGATTTGAACCTCGTTTTCCTCGATCTGGATCTTCTTATTTCTCTTAGCAAACTGCGCGTACTCAGCTGGGGTCACGGATTCCATTGAACGGTATTCTTGTTTCGTCTCCAGCATGCCCTTTGCAATTCCCCGCGTCAAGCCTGTTGTCCCAGCTTTTAACGATCATCCTGACCTAGTTATCGTGAGCAGAAATGGCAACCATGGGGAGAAATGAGCTTCTAAAACTTATCAGGGATGGGTCGGTAAGGGTTGAACCCTTTAGGGAAGCGCAGATTGGCCCCGCTTCGATTGACCTTCACCTTGGCGACAGTTTTCGGGTTTTTGAGAAAACTCGGGATGTTTTCCATGTGCGTGAGGATGCGGATTACAAGCAGCTCACTAGGGCCGTGAAGGTGGACCGTAACGGCTCCTTCCTGATTATGCCGAACGAACTTGTGCAGGGCATAACGGAGGAAACGCTCACACTCCCACCCACGCTGAGCGGGCGGATTGAGGGGCGCTCACGCTTCGCACGCCTAGGCCTCCTTATCCACCTAAGCAGCGGTTTCATTCAACCCGGAAGCACAGGGAGGGTGGTTCTGGAGATTCTGAACGTTTCGCCGCTACCCTTAGCACTTCACCCGGGCACGGCCATATGCCAAGTGATCATCGAAGAAGCACGCGGCGCAACCAAATACCAAGGCGCCTTCGCCGGCCAGACAGCCCCCTAAGCATAGCGCAGCCTCAGAAAATGATGTCTAGCATATGTTATGCACGTGTAAGCCGGGTTCACCAAGATGGTCTACCCGGTGATTATCGAGTTGAGCCGCACGGAAGTATGCAAGTAATTTGCTGAACAGGATGCAATTTAGAATAATTACTATTGGAATGGTTAACCAAATATACAACCATCCCGGTAACCCGACGCTCTAACTCGGTGCTCCAAACATGTTCAACTCAGGTGACATTGCGTGGGTTATCACTGCCACCGCCTTAGTAATGATAATGACTCCCGCCTTGGGCTTCTTCTACGGCGGGCTTGTCAGGCTGAAGAACCTCGTCTCCACGATTGTGCAGTGTCTTGCAATTTTCGCAGTAATCAGCCTCGTGTGGGCTCTCTGGGGGTACACTCTCGCCTTGGGCGGCGCATCCGTTGGAGGTATCATCGGCAACTTAGCCGACCTAGGCTTGAATAATGTTGGATACGCACCTAATCCCGGCTACTCTTCAGCCATCCCGGAACTGCTGTACTTTGCCTTCCAACTAAAATTCGCAGCCATAACTCCAGCGCTCATCATTGGAGCCTTCGCCGAAAGAATCCGATTTAAGTCGTTACTGATTTTCGTAGTTCTCTGGGTCACTCTCATCTACGCCCCGATCGCGCACTGGGTCTGGGCCGTTGGTGGGTTCCTGCGAGCGATGGGAGTAGTGGACTTTGCCGGGGGGCTGGTCGTGCATACTGCTGCTGGTGTTTCCGCCGCAGCTGCCGCCCTCGTCATCGGCAGGAGGAGAGGAGTAAGGAGAAATGAACGGCCGAACAACATTCCATACGTGATTCTCGGTGCAGCCATTCTCTGGTTTGGCTGGTTCGGCTTCAACGCCGGGAGTGCCCTCGCGGCGGACATGGTCGCCGTTAACGCGTTAGTAGTGACGAACCTAGCGGCAGCCGCGGGCGCCGTGGGTTGGATGTTCACGGAATGGATGCGGAAGAGAAAGCCATCCGCTGTAGGGATCTCTGTTGGAGCCGTATGTGCCCTGGCAACGATTACCCCTGCCTCAGGCTACGTTGGTCCCATGCCCTCGATAATCATCGGCCTCGTTGCCGGAATCGTATGCAATTTCGTGGCGGGCTGGCGCGCTAGGACTACGCTTGATGATTCACTTGACGTGTTCGCTTGTCACGGCGCCGGTGGAATGTTGGGAACCTTTGCAACTGGCCTCTTCGCATCCACGGCCATAAATGCGGCTGGGCCAAACGGCTTGTTCTACGGAAACCCGTATCAAGTCCTCGTGCAACTCTTTGGAATCGTAATCGTGGCGGGTTTCGCATTCGTAGGCTCATACGTGCTGCTGAGGGTCATCAATATCTTCTCGCCCATCAGGGTAAGCCCCAGGGAAGAGGACACTGGCCTCGACATGAGCCAGCACGGCGAAGAAGCCTACGCCTAAACACGCCTCCCATTGGGTGGGGTCCAGCCAACAGCTGAATGTGTGTGCTGCCCAATACATTTGCACATGAACAACCACTATCCCAAAAGGAAGGGTCTCCTCGACCCCGTCTTCTCGCACTAGGGAACACGGTGTCCGTCTAGAAATAAGCCAGGAACTAAACAAGAATGAAAGAAAAACCGGGGCAACAGCCCCAGTCATCGATAGGGCTCTTATGCTACGTATTCGGTTTGACCGGTCTCAGATTTAACGTGACCACTCTCAGCAAGCTTCATCTTGACCTTACGTTTCTTCGCCATCTCAACTCACCTCCAGCCTTCGACAGCAGGACATTAACCGTCTAGGTATATAACGCGGCTTGGAGAAGAAGTCTAAAATGGAGAAGGTTCCACATTTCTACCAAAGCGAACATTAGAGCCTTGGCGGACGCCTATCTGGGCAGGGTAGGATACAGGTCGCACCCAACTTGAAACACCGCGTTCTGTTTGTTTGTACGGCAAATATTCAACGTAGCCCAACCGCCGAAAACCTCTTCCAAGGTTGGCATGACCGCTGGGAGGCGAAATCTGCCGGAGTCATGCCCGAACCGGAAGGAACACTTCTTACCCAGGAACTTATCGACTGGGCGGACTTGGTCCTAGTGATGGAGCCAGCCCACGCCTACCACGTTAACACCCATTTCAAGTGCGACCCGAACAAACTAAGAATCTTAGGCATACGCGACCGATACTACCGCGACGACCCCGAGCTAATTGAAGAGCTGCAAAAGAAAGTCACACCGATACTAGATGGTTAAGCGCCGTGACCTCTACCGAGACCTGCGAATGTGTAACTGAAGCAAATTTCATTGGCCCGCAATCGTATATACAAACCGCTCCCACTGTAGCAATTGGGTGAATCGCAGATGCCACTTCCCGACATAGTTCAAGAAACGCAGCGCGTTCTAGATGCCGCAGCCAAGAATGACATAGTCCTTAGGTTGCTCGGGGGTATGGCGATACGATTTCACTGCCCGAGCGCCACTCACAGATCGCTCGGAAGAAAATACGTCGACATAGACTTCATGGCTCTCCGGAAGCAAACGCGTGACATAAAGAAACTATTCGCGGAGCTCGGGTATATCCCTCGGGACAGGTTCAACGCTCTCCAAGGGGACAAGCGCCTGGTATTCAACGACATTGAGAACGGCCGCCGTGTCGACATCTTCTTAGAAACCTTTGAAATGTGTCACAAATTCGATTTCAAAAATCGGCTGACTATTGACAATCCCACAATACCCCTAGCCGATCTACTCGCGACAAAACTCCAGGTGGTCGAGATAACCGAGAGGGAGTACAGGGACGTCATGGCGCTGGTTAAAGACCATGAGGTAGCTGATTCTGACAAGCCTGAGACAATCAACGGAGCGTACCTCGCGGCACTCTGCAGCGACGACTGGGGGATTTACAAGACCTTCACGATCAACCTGGACAACGTCCTTAGCGCCTTGCCCAAATACGAGCTTGAGCCAGAGTCGATGGCCCTCGTGCAAAAGCGGCTTGAAGACATCAGGAATCGTATAGAACGCGTGCCAAAATCGCTTCGCTGGAAGGTCAGAGCAAGAGTGGGGGAGAAGGCTCAATGGTACGAATTGCCCGAGCAAGACAAGGAAGTTGTCGATTCTCGCGTCGATAAGATAGAAAGTTGAATGCGGCGTAGCGGCGCTAGAGTGCTTCGACCAGCGGGACCACCTGTGAGGGTTGGCTGATTTCCTTAGCGACTTCTTTGAACGCTTCGAGGTACTTTTCCACATCTTCCTTCGAATGTTGGACTGAAATTGTCCATTGCTCATCAGGGCCAGTGCCCATTGGAATGATGCCGCGGTTGAGCATTGCAGCATACATCGTGTACCATTTCCCGAAATCTACCTCGAGAAAGTCACGCCAGTTCGTCACCCTATCCACGCCAAAGTGTATTGTCCCGCTCAGTCCCAGGAATTGAGTAGTAGCACGAACCTTCACATCTTCGAGGATCTCAACGCAACCCTTGCCCAACGTATTCCCCAGTTCAGAGACAAACCCCATCTTTTCCTTGGTAAGAATTTCCGTTAAGGTGACAATTCCCGCGGTGACAGAAAGCGGGTTCGCATTGAACGTCCCCGCATGCGCGATTTGGCCTGGGACGATCTGTTCCATGATGGGTTTCTTTCCTGCGAGCACGGATAGGGGCAACCCGCCGGCTACGGCTTTACCCATGACTTTGAGGTCCGGTTTCACGTGGAAAGCATCCTCGGCCCCGCCGTAGAATTTGCCGCACGTCTTGACCTCGTCAAAAATTAGCAGGCAACCATATTCATCACAGATTTTCCTCAACCCTTCCAAGAAGCCCTTCTGGGGCAGTATGAATCCCATGTTCATTGGGATGGGTTCAAGAATAATGCCAGCGACCTGGTCAACGTTCTCGTGCATCAATTCGTTGACGGCCTCGAGGTTGTTGAACGGTGCGATCACGGTTTCGTTGATGAAACTTTCAGGGATTCCTTGTGATGCTGGAACACGGGTCGGATGCTTAGGATTACCTGCACGCGCTCTTGTCGGCTTGACGCTAACAAGCAAGTTGTCGTGTGAGCCGTGGTAACATCCTTCGAACTTGAGTATCTTTCTCCTACCAGTGTATGCGCGGGCGAGTCTAATGGCGTGCGAAGTTGCTTCGAGCCCCGTGGAGGAAAACTTCACCATGTCAACATTGAATCGGCTGCACATTACCTCAGCGAGTTTAGTGGCGTCTTCTGATTCGAAACCGAAGAGAGTTCCATTCTCGACTTGGTGCTTTAATGCTTCAACCAGCTTTGGGTGGGCGTGGCCAACAACCAGCGCTCCAAATCCCATGTTGAAATCAATGTACTCATTCTGATCGGCGTCCCAGATTCTGCTCCCTTTAGAGCGAACACAATAAAGTGGGTGTGGATCCGTCAGGCGGTAGTTGCTGTGGACTCCGAAAGGAGTTGATTTTCTAGCTGCCTGAAAAATCGATAGCGACTTTTTCGTCCTCTCCGAAAACCGCGCGTTCTCTCGATCTAAGCTCAAACCGTCCCACCAGACTAGTTTGGAGAAGTTGACGCGTCCACTATATATGGTGACTTTAAGCTCTCAGTCCGGGAAATCACACTGCCAAACGCATATATGAAAAGTGAAATAATGGCTCGACATGGCAAAAGGCCTCCGGATCCTATTCACCACTGATCTTCATGCTTCCGAAAAATGCTACGCCAAGTTTCTCAAGGCCGCGCCTTTCTACAAGGCGGACGTGCTTGTTCTCGGAGGCGACATTACGGGTAAGATGATTATTCCGATTGTTGAGCAAGCTGATGGAAGTTTCATCGCAAATCTTCACGGGAACAATATCAAAATCGACAGTAGCGGCGTTACTCAACTCGAACAGGATATCCGGAATACTGGTTACTACCCGTACAGAACTAACCAAACCGAGGCCGAAGCAATTCAGATTGACAAGTCCAAAACCGACAGGCTGTTCACCCAACTCATGGTGGATATGGTAAAGCGTTGGGTGTCCCTGGCGGAAGAAAAACTTCGAACAACCAATACGAAGGTCTACATTTCACCTGGAAACGACGACCACTTCGAAATAGACTCTGCCCTTTCATCCTCAGATTTTGTAATAAACCCTGAAGAGAAGGTTGTGGACGTCGGTGGCTACGAAATGATCACGCTGGGTTATACGAATCGGACCCCGTGGAACACTGCGAGGGAGGTTTCGGAAGAGGAGCTGGCTGGCAAGGTTGAGGCTTTGACCAGCCAAGTTCAGACGATGAAGAGGTGCATCTTCAACC
>JBAVCK010000058.1:0-2136 GCA_049586635.1 Bathyarchaeia archaeon | reverse complement strand
CGACTTGTCTCCGACGACAGGCCTCGAATGAACTCTAGTTCCATGGGTTCATCCTCGGGCCTAATAGGGCGGAGGGTCACCTCGGTCCCGTCCTTTGTCCTCCAAAGCGTAACCCACTTCGTTGGGTAAGGCATGATTACGAGGTGGGGATATGTCTCAGTACGATCAAGGGCGTTCTTATCCAGTATAATCCTTGCATCTAGAACGTACAGCCTGCCTTCCGAGACAACCAGCGGGTTAATGTCCATTTCCCCAATTTCAGGGAAGTCAACGATCAAATTTGAGAAGCGTATCATTATTTCTTCTAGCAAGCGGAGGTCTATTGGCGGTTTATTTCTGAGGCCTCTTGAGAGCGCCTGGTAGATTTTCGTTTCCTCAAGGACTCGACGAGCTAGGACTTGGTTTAATGGAGGAAGGCCGATTGAAACATCGTGTAGTAATTCCACGCCTATTCCTCCCATTCCGAATAAGATGACTGAACCGAAATCTCTGTCCTTCTTTGCTCCAAGTATCAATTCGTAATCGAGGTTACTCATCATCTTCTGGACGTACACACCGTCTATCTTTGCATCAGGCTTCGCTTTCCCCGCCCGTTCTAGGAGCGTCTTGTACGCGTCCTTGAGTGCTTCCGATGAGTCAATGCCCGTAATCACGCCCCCGATGTCTGTCTTGTGCAAGATATCTTCGGACGCGATTTTCATAACAATGGGATAGCCGATGTCCGACGCTACCATTGCAGCCTCTTCCGGGCTTTTGGTTAGCGATCCTTTCGCTCGTGGGATATTGTATGCGTCTAGGAATCTATCAACTTCGGGTTGGGTTAACGCTGTTCTATTCTTGGCGGCTTTGCGGATCAAGACTTTCAGGTGGCTCTTCGGCGGTGCAAAGTCGACTGGAAGTTCCTCCGGAGTCTCATAGAGAAGGTCGAGGTTCCGCCTGTAGCGATACATGTACATGTAGCTCTTGACGGCCTCTTCTGGAGTTGCGTAAGTGGGTATGTTATTCCTGTAGAACACCTGTCTAGCTTCGAGGACGCTCTTCTCTCCCATCCAAACGGTGAGCATCGGCTTGCGACGGTCAGCAGCTATCTTCGCCACTGCTTCAGCGACAAGCGTCGGTTGCGTCGTGCCTTGCGGAGTGTAGATGACCACTAAGCCGTCGACGTTATGGTCGGCGATGCATGTTCTTACTGCCAATTCGAATCGTTTGATGTCAGCGTCCCCCAGTATGTCCATGGGGTTTCCGTGGCTCCAGTAGGGTGGCAGTGCCGCGTCCATCGTTCGAAGAGTGCTATCCGAGAATTCAGCCAGTTCGCCCCCATGCGTGACGATCGAATCTGCAGCAAGCACCGCTGGTCCACCAGCGTTCGTGACTATTGCCAACTTGGGACCTTGCGGTAGAAATCTGGAGTCTAAGACAGTTGCACAATCAAAGAGGTCCCCTATCTCGTCGACCATCACGACGCCGGCTCGCTTGAATGCCGCGTCGTAAACGGCGTAGTCCCCTGCTAGAGCGCCTGTGTGAGATGAAGCTGCTTTAGCGCCCGCCGCATGTTTTCCCGCTTTGATGACGATAATCGGTTTAGTGCGTGCGAAGCCACGAGCAGCGCTCATGAACTTCTTAGCGTTCCCCACGCCTTCCATATAGATGATTATGCTTCTGGTCTGCGGGTCTTCGCCCAGGTAGTCAATCATGTCTCCATAGTCGATGTCTAATGTTGAGCCGAGAGAGGCGAACATGCTGAAGCCAATCCCGGCGCTGACGGCCCAATTGAGCATCGCGGAGCCAAGAGCCCCGCTTTGCGAAACGAATGCTATCTGGCCCGGCTGGGGGTTATCTTGTAAGAAAGTCGCATTCAATTCGACCTGGGGTCTTACGAAGCCGACGCAGTTGGGTCCCAAGACTCGGATGCCGTGATTTGCCTGAATGCGTTTGATGTCCTCCTCAAGCTTTACTCCCTCCGGGCCAATCTCACGAAATCCAGCCGAGATTATCACGACGCCTTCAACGCCAGCCTTGGCGCATTCTTCAACGAGGCCTGGGACAGTTTTGGCCGGTGTGGCTATCACCGCTAGGTCAATGTGCTCTGGGATGTCAGCAATACTAGCGTAGCACTTCAGGCCCATCACGCTATCC
>JBAVCK010000057.1:0-44384 GCA_049586635.1 Bathyarchaeia archaeon | reverse complement strand
TCACGGCGGAACGCGCGTCCACGCCACTTGTAGGTTCGTCGAGGATCAGAAGCTCAGGGTCGCTCGCGAGCGCCTTGGCCAACAACACGCGCTGCGACTGTCCGCCTGACAACTCACCAATCTTTCTGTTGCGTAAGTCGTAGATTGACAGATGCTGCAACACTTCCTCGACCTTTTCATAATCCTCTTTGCGAAACCTGTGGAAGGGTCCCGCGCGAACAACTCTCCCCATCAATACTGTTTCGAAAACCGTTGAAGGAAAAATTATGTCCGACAAAATCGTCTTCTGGGGAACGTAACCCACTAGGCGGAGGTTCTTACGGTTGAGAGGTTCGCCGAAAAGTTTTACGGATCCAGTCGTTGATTTGACCAAGCCTAGGATTACGCTAATCATTGTGGTCTTTCCAGACCCGTTTGGCCCTATCAGGCCTAGGAAGTCTTTCTCGTAGAGCTGAAGCGTGACGTTGACTAAGGCTTCAAAGCCATTCGAGTGGCGAACGCCAACGTTCTCTAATTCAACCACAGTCTTTTGTGAATCCAAATTGAAATGGCCGCTTTTACTCAGCAGTTATTTTGGTTCAAGGCCTGTAATAGGGTGTATACATTCTGCTGCATCTTCACGACATAGGTAACGCCTGCATTCGATTCTGCGGCTGTGAGTCCCTCGATCGGATCTAAAATCCAGACGTGTGCGTGGGTCTGTGACGCGACGCCATTGATCGGTGCCGGGTTCTCAAGTGACTCAGCAAAGGCAACACACAGATGGTTCTGGTCAATTGCTGCAACAGCTTTAGCGATGTCCGAAGGGGTTGGGTCTTCTTCAAAGGGTCCAGCTAGGGCGACCTCGGTCAAGTTGTATTCGTTCGCCAAGTATCCAAACGCTTCATGAAATGATACAAATGTACGAGTTGCCACGTTAGCAGTGCCTGTTCTCAATTCCTGATCCATGAATTGGAATTTAGCGTTAAGCGCGTTGGCATTGTCGGTGAAGTACTGCGCGTCGCCGGAGTCGACTTTAATGAAGCCTTGGAGTATGTTTTTGACCTGCATTTGTGCCAGGACAGGGTCGTTCCATACGTGCGGATCGATCGTGCGGTTCTCCTTCTGATATTCGCTTGGGACATGAATCAAAGGAAGCCCTGCACCCGAGTCCACCAGAACGAGCTTAGAATTTCCAGCGGCCTGAACTATCTGAGGGATCCACGGTTCTAGTCCAGCCCCGTTGTAAACGAGTACGTCAGCCTGCTGCACCAATTGAATTGAGCTGGGTGTCGGTTCGAATTGGTGAACATCTACGCTGAATGGCACCAACAGGGTCACGGTTCCCTTGTCACCAAGTACGTCGATGGCATCATCGTAGACCGGGAAAAACGTGGCGAGCACCTTCAGGCCAGCAGCGGAGGATGAATTGGATGTGTTTCCGGTTGTGGATGAGCTTGATCCATTAGTCATCGACCCGACTGCATAGCCCGCAATAGCTGCGACCACAACCAAGACTATAATCAGACCGCCTTGAATTGCTCTAGCGCTATTCATTCTCGCACCAACATAGGTTGACCCTAAGTTAGGGCGAACCTAATATTTAAAATGTGCCTTCTTATGCCTTTTTCCAGCAAGTCCTTCGTTTTGGGGCATCCTGTTCCAAGTCATTGCAGAAAATTCTATTGAGGGTTAAGTCGGAACCTAGCACGAGTCCGCTTCGCTGAGAGATCGGGGCTTGTTTATCCTCGCTCGCGGGTCCTGCGTCGCCTCGTTATAGCCACAACCGCCATTCCGAAAATCATTCCAGTAACAATCGATTCTAGGGTGAACCCTGGGATTGGTGGCAACGCCTCAGGCACGGAACCAAAGGTCGAAGTAGATGTTGGCGCTGTCGTACGGGTTGTTGAAGGCGTACTGGTCAGCGCAGGGGTTACGGCGCTCGACGTGCTGACCACGGTTGTCGGTTGTGTAACGGCCGTCGCCGAGCTAGTGGAAGTCGTCACGGTACTGCTGCTTGTTACAGTAACTGTCTGATTCAGGGATGGATCAATCGTAAAAGCAGCTAGGGTCGAGTCTCCAACCTGGCCTCCAGTCACCTTAACCGCGTACACGGCGGCCGTCACGTCAGCAACAACAAACGAGCCAGTAACTGTACCACCAGAGATAGTGCAGGCCGGTGACGAAATGGAACCACTACTGCCCTGTATTGTACAGGTCGAGTCAGTTGGAGCGAAACCGGAACCGGACACGGTAACAGTGGTCCCAGCTTGTGCAGAATTGGGACTGAGTGTGATGGATGGAGTCGAAGCGGTTAGTTGGAAGTTGGCTGTCGCCGAATCGCCAGCAGGGCTACCAGCAGCAGTAACCCCATAAACTCCTGCTCCGGCAGTAGAAACAACAAAGGTACCAGTCAAAGTGCCGCCTGAGACTGCGCATGTATAACTCGTGATCGAGCCACCACTCAAGGTGCAAGAGGTATCCGTTGGGGAGAATCCTGAGCCGGACACAGAAACGATGGCTCCGGCTGAAGCCGATGAAGGATTGAGCGTAATTGCGGAACCGATAACCGTCAAAGTGGTAGAAGCAGAATCGCCTGCTGGGCTTCCTATAGTGGTAATCGAGTAAGAGCCTGCTCCAACGCCGGCGACAATGAATGACCCTGTCAATATGCCGTTGGAAATCGAACAGTTAGACGCGCCTACCGGGTTCCCTGAGAATGAGCAGCCTATGTCGCCTGTTAGGAATCCAGAACCAGAGACGTAAACGGTCAACCCAGCCGAGGCTGAACTCGGGGTGAGCACGATAGATGGATTGTTAGCAATTGAGGTCGTTGTTTGGCTTGAACTTGTTGTGAGGTGGGTTGAAGTTATGCTTGAAGTTATGCTTGTTTGCGTTGACGTTGAAGTTGTGCTAGTTTGCGCAGTGGCTGTGAAGTCTACCTTGACGTTTACCCCTGTAAGCGTCACCGTCTTTGTGATTGGGCCAAAACCTGGACCGGAAGCTGTTACTGTGATGGTTCCAGATGTGCCAATGGGGATAGCGTAGCCGCCTGATGATGATGAGACGGCGTAGTAACCGCCTGCGCTGGTGGTTATCGTTACGCCAGCTATGCCTTCACCGATGTCGTAGAAATTGTTGTGATTCCTATCATTGTATACGACGCCGAGTAGGAACGGGCCGGTGTTCCCCGTGGCGCCGAAATCCTCTGTGATAAAGTCTGCAGCGATACTGTTTGGAGTGGTCCCTGCGTAGTATCCGATTCCGACTTCGTAGTAGACGCAGGGGGCATTAGTGCAAGGGTAGGGGGTAATGAGGTCTAGCAGGTTGACGCGGTGTGGGCGCCCAGTGTTGCCAGAATCAATCATCATCAGATCCTCTAACTCTGTGGCTGGTGCACTTGTGCTCGCGGCCATGTTTTCACCCGCCCGTACGTAATCGTAGCCTGCGTGTATCATGCGGTCGAACGGAGTTGTGCCGTTCGGGTCAGTGTGGGAGAAATAGTTCAGATTGTACATGTCTCGGCTGTGCGCTTCGGCTATGCCAAGCAGCATCGTATTCATGGCGAGGGGTGGACGAGGGCCCACAAGGCTTGGATTCGACAGGCCCTCGTGTATATCAATGCCCAGACGCTGGCCTTCAGCAATGGGATCCGCTCGAGCCCGGTTAATGTACTCCAATACGAGTTGCTCATCGGCGGTCGGGTTACCGGAATCGTACAGCACGGCGCCCGTGACCTTGGGCGCAATAGGGCCTAGGGAGAGCGAAAATGTAACCGACATTACAAGAATGAAAACAAGAGGAGTAGCCCGTCTACGTTGAATGAACATGAGTCTGGTTCACCTCTCCTGGGGTCTACTATTCGAAACTGCTGTCGCACGGCAACAATTCTCACGCGTCGGTTTCCACGTAAAAGAATAGACCTTCCTACAAACAAGCCGAATGTAACAGTCATCGCTCCGATCGTTGAAAAATTACAGGATCGTGTGTGAACCCGGAAGAGCTAGGCTGCGTCGGGCAGAACATTTGCCTTGCCCAGAACACGCATCTTCTTGGCATTTAGGTTCAATAAGAGGAAGGTATCGTTAGGTGTGTACGCGATCGGTTTCTCAGATTCGATGACGACGGACGTTGCGCTCATCTCGGTGATCTTGATGGGGACTGTCTGCATGCCCAAGGTGGCATGGAAAGTACCTTCACTCAGATCATCTGAATAGAAGGGGCTTTTCTTGAAAGCGAGCTTAAACGACGTGCCTGTCATAGCACTGCCAGGAGCGCATAGGACGGAACCTCTCTTCATCTCTTCAACGGTCGCGTCTTTGATTGCTAGGCCAACTCTCGACCCAGCCTCAGCTTGGTCGTAGTCTTCGTCCTGCATTTGTATGGAGCGAACCAATACCTCCTTGTTTGCCGGAAGCAACGTGAGCTTGTCATATTTCCTCACAACGCCTCTCCTAACGAAACCAAGTATCACTTCGCCGACGCCCTTAACACTGAACGAATGGTCTACAACAATCAGAGTTTGCGACGTTGTATCCCTCTTTGGCCGAAAATTTTTGAGAACTTCAATCAGCTTGATTGAGTCTCTTTCCTCGACAATGAATGATTTGAGCGATGTATCCTTGATTATGCCGGCTATTCGGTCTGAGGTCGCGTAGGGTGACGTTACCGCAATTCCATTAGCGACGCCAAGCAGGTCAAGCATTACCAGAGTCTCACCCAATTCCCTAGTCATTCCTGGGAATGCGACTATGGCTGCGTCTATGCTGGAGATTATCTCGCTCTTTGCCACTAACTTGTCTCCGATAGGAGACATGAGAGTGAAAATTTCCTCGCCCATCTTCCTGTTGAACATGGCGAGGTCAGATTCTGTGCCTTTCTTTCCCAATTCGGGGTCAAGTGTGTCGTCATGGAAGACCCCAACGGTAAGGTGATTCATGCGGCTTCGAAGCGATTTGAGACATATCAATGCTCACCTGCTCGACCTTAATGTTCCCTGACGGACCGGATAGGATTACTTATTCACTGGGGTACAACTGATGGTCAAGGTCGGTAGGGAAAATCCCCCAATCCCAAATGACCCAATCACTGTGGTTCAGTTTTCAGCGGCTGACGCCAGTCGAGGCGAACCATGTGGAAGAAGACCACGAAATTACGGTGAAGGAGCTGAAGCGTTTGCTCGACAGCGGCGCTCACGTGAACCTAATTGACGTAAGAGAGCCGCACGAGTATGAATTCTGCCATATACCGGGCTGCCGCCTAGTACCCGTAGGCCAGGTCCTGAACCGTGTCAATGAGTTCGATCCTGCGGAACAATATGTTTTCTACTGTCACGTAGGAGAGCGAAGCGGATGGGCCGTCCATTTCCTACGCCAACGGGGATTCAAAAAGATCAAGAATGTGTTAGGCGGCATCGATGCGTGGGCAGTGGAAATAGACCTATCGATGCCCCGATACTAAATCAAACCCAGCATGACTCATTCGACGTAATTACGAGTCTGATCCTCGTTTGTAATCGACAAAACCTTATTTCTGCACAGCCTTCATGCTCGCGACGTGCTTCGTCATGCAATATTCTTTCGGTGGCGTAGATGAAATATCGCAGTATATGCAAACGGCGCTCGGCCAGCAGAAACCAACGCTGATCATAAACGACGTCAACATCGTGGACGTGTATCAAGGCACAACATACGAAGGGAATGTTTGGGTATGTAATGATCGAATAGTGTCCGTCACGAAGAAAGAGAGCGAAGGTCTTGTTGCAATTGACGGCCGTGGGATGTACCTTGCCCCAGGTTTCATGGACGCTCATATGCACATTGAACCTACAATGTTGCTTCCCAGCGAATTAGCGAGGCTTGTACTTCGATGCGGGGTTACTGCAATTTTCGCTGACCCTCATGAAATTGCAAACGTCTTTGGCGGCGACGGCGTAAGGGAACTTATCAGGTTAAGCGAAGGCGTACCGTTGCGAATCTTCGTTCAGGTTCCTTCGAGGGTTCCGACGGCGGAAGGCCTCGAAGATAGTGGCGCCTCCTTCGACCTCGAAACAATACGCCAACTTCTTTCGATCAAGAACGCGGCCACCCTTGGGGAGCTAAATTACCAGAACCTGTTCTCAAACCCTCGGAAGTTCATTGGCGAGATACACGCCGCGGATATGCTGGGAAAGATGGTCAACGGACATTTGGCTGGGGCATCACTTGAACAAATAGATGCAGCAGCCTCGGTTGGGCTCGCCGATGATCACGAATGCGTTTCAGCCGAGGAAGCAATCGAGAGGGCAAAAAGAGGGGTCGCGGTCTTAGTTAGGGAAGGTAGCGCTGAGAGAAACCTAAGAGACATACTGAGCAATCTCAAGATGAATGACTACCGATCCTATCTCATGTGCAGCGATGACAAGCATCCTGATGATATTCTGGCGGAAGGTCACGTAGACTTCAACGTGCGATTGGCCATTAAATCTGGCGTGGACCCCATAACCGCAATTCAAATGGCTACGATAAACACGGCACAACACTTCGGCTTAGAACACCTGATAGGGTCGGTTGCTCCTGGAAGAAAGGCGGATTTGGTCCTCTTCAAGGGATTAGATCAAATTGACGTTAAGGCAACAATCTTTGACGGCAGAATAGCGTACAAAGACGGTAAGGTTCTATTTTCTCATGAAGCGCCGAAACCGTCGCCTAAGTTTCTAGATTCCATCAAAATCAATCCCGAGATCAAGGCCACGGATTTGGCGATAGAGCATGATGGCCGAAGCGCGGAGGTCTACGTGATTGAAGTCACCGAGGGACAGATTCTGAAAGGAAAGGGTGTTGCGAACTTGCCGGTGGAACACGGGCTAATCGCTTCAGACCCATCTTCTGATGTCGTGCACGTCACGGTTGTAGAGAGGCATCGGGGACTGAAGTCTATTGGCCGCAGTTTCGTTAAGGGCTTCTCTGTGAAGGACGGAGCCATGGGGTCTTCCGTATCTCACGACCACCACAATATCATAATCGTGGGGGATAATGTTGGTGACATGTACTTGGCGCTGAAGGAATTGGAGAGAATCAGAGGGGGCTTCACATGCACTTCAAAAGGTAAGATTCTTCATTCAATTCCGCTCCAGTTCGGTGGCTTGATTTCGCTCGAGCGATATGAAACGCTCTTGGAGAGCCTCAAGAGACTGAATGAAATGGCAAAGTCTGTTGAGACAAAAATGAAAAGCCCGTTCATGCAACTCGAGTTTCTATCTCTCCCCTCCGTTCCCGAGCTTGGAATAACGAACAGAGGGTTGGTAGACGTCAGAAATTGGAGGATTATCGATCCGGTCTTGCCCTGAATGGTTCCGAATTTTTCCTACTACAAACCTAGCGAACGGCCTAGGGACTTTGTGCCAAGCTTTAATAGCGCGCGAACCGAGCATCCGGCTCATGCGACGGTTTGCTTTTCCCGGAAAACGTGGAATCACTAGAGTAGCCTTAGCCGCAATCGTAATCGTCGTGGTTGTCGTTGCCGCGGTCGGTGTCTACTTCTATAACAGCAGTTTGGTTGCTCCACCGCCCCCAGTAACCCAGAAAACGGCGCTTAAGGTCGCCATCTTGCTACCCGGACAGAAGAACGACCTCTCTTGGAACCAGGCCGCTTACGAGTCGTACTTGAAGCTGATTGCAGACCTGAATGCGCAGGGTAAGTACAATGTGGTCACGTCTACCGCAGAGGGGCTCTATACACCTGCGGATATTACGCCTGCGTTGACCAGCCTAGGGTCCCAGGGATATGATCTAGTCATAGGAGACGGTTTCCAGTATACTGGACCCGCAATTCAACTGTCATCCACATACCCGAACACAGGGTTCTTGGTACCTGGAGGATATGAGTCAGCCAAGAACGTTGCAATACTCCTGCCCGCAACAGGAGAGTCCGGTTTCATTTTAGGCGTAATGGCTGCGAGACTATCTCACACTGGAAAGGTTGGAATCATTGGCGGCGAAGACGTCTCTGAGATAACATGGGCAACCAAGGGTTTCTTGTTAGGAGTAACTTATGCCAACCAAAACTTTGGATTAAATGTTCAGGCAATAAACACATTCCTAGGGAACTTCAATGACCCAGCTGGCGCAAAGGCAGCCGCAGCCGCCGATGTGGCCCAAGGCGTAGATGTACTCTACACCACTGGGGATGGAATATCGGTTGGAGTTGCAAGCGAGGCTGAATCTGCAAATGTGGCATTCATCTACAACGACTGGAACGAAACTGCGCTCGCCCCCGACGCAACAGTCGGCGGGCTCTCGTACTCAATCGCACCCATATACGAAGCGGCACTAAACGATTGGCTCACGAACCACACGTTTAGCGCACTTCCGTATTACGCCACATTTCCAAATCAAGGCCTTTCGCTGGAGCTCACAAGCAAAGTATCTAGCAGTGATGCGGCCGTAATACACACAATCCTCCAAGCAGTCCTTGCGAACAAGATAAGAGTGTACCAAGAGTTAACGAACGGAACTCTGGTTTATTCACCTGTGACCCCCGCTTTCAACTCACTTTAGTTAGTTAGTTGATTGTGATGGCCGAATGGTTGCATACGCCAGAGTATTCCTGATAGTCTTCTTTACACTCCTGGCGGTCTTTCTCAGTTCTCTTCTTTTCCTCCTCTTCGATCTTTCACCTATCACCGGCTTGCTCTCCCTCTTTCAGATCGGCTTCGGTTCGCGGCAAGGGTTAATCTCCACTGTCGGCGGGGCCGTGCCGCTCCTAATCGTGGCCGTAGGCCTCTCAGTTCCCTTTACGGCACGAGTGTGGAATATTGGCGGGCAAGGGCAATTTGTAATCGGCTCGATAGCAGCTACATGGGTAGGCTTGGAGCTAGCGGGAACTCTTCCGTCCGGGCTCATCATAATACTAGCTATGTTCGGCTCATTCCTTGGCGGTGTTGCGTGGGTTCTTCCCCCCACACTGATGAAAATCCGGCTAGGGATCAATGAGGTAATTACGACGTTAATGATGAATTTCATCGCCGTTTTCTTACTCGACTATCTAATTGCGGGGCCCATGGAGGGTGCTGCAGCCGCTGTCTCGCATGAACCGTCGAGTGCACCCATACCTCCGTCTCTCTTGCTCCCGGCGGTTGTGCCAAGAACGAACATCGGTGTTGGGCTCTTGATAGCGCTCTTGCTGGCTCTAGGCCTCTTTTTCTTATTGAAGTTCACCAGGTTGGGCTATGAGCTACGGGTTATCGGGCAAAGTCATGATGTTGCCAAGTATGCTGGCATACCGATAGCGAGGGACATACTGCTCTCTACGGTGATCAGCGGGGGAATTGCTGGGATCGCGGGTATGGTTGACATCTTCGGCGCCACAGGCATATTGCTTCCACAGGTCTTCAGCGATATTACAACAAGCTACGGATACGTGGGAATACCTGTTGCACTCATCGCTTCCCTTAATCCCCTAGCAATAATCGGGTCCGCCATATTCTTCAGCGGCATACTAACCGGCACCTACGGGCTTGAGTTGGCTTACGGGATCCCAACCGACGTTGTCATTGCCGTTTACGGCTTAGTGATGTTCCTTGCTCCTCTGGGAGTTTACCTGAGTCTGGGAAAACGAAGATTAACCCTTGCTAAGGCGAAACAATGAACTTTGACGCTTTAACATCATTCGTCGCCATCATGTTAGTGGGCATGGTTCCAAGGGCCATGCCGATTATTTCCGCGGCGACAGGCGAACTGGTAGACCAGAACGCTGGAATTCTGAACCTTGGCGTGGAGGGGCTCATGCTGATTGGGACGATCGTGGGATTCTTTACGGATTTCTACACTGGGAACGTCATACTCGCCTTTTTCCTAGCCGGATTGTCTGGATTACTTCTTTCAATGTTGCACGCTTTCGCGAGCGTTTCTCTCAAAGCCGACCAAGTAGTTAGTGGAACAGCCCTCTGGTTCATTGGTTGGGGCGTCTCCGGCGTCATCTACAGAGCCCTATTCAGAAAGTTCCTCGTCCCACCCACAATCAGTCCCCTGCCCCACCTAAACATCCCATTCCTCTCAACGGTGCCAGTTATAGGGCCGATAATCTTCGGGCAAGATGCCGTTGCATATTTCATAATAGCCGTTCTCGTAGCTACACACTATTTTCTCTTCCACACCCAAGCCGGCCTCAATCTAAGGGCCGTCGGGGAGGATCCTAGAACCGCTGAAGAGATGGGAGTAAACCCGAAACTCTACAGGTACGCCGCAGTAATGTTCGGAGGTTTCATGGCCGGGATAGGCGGTGCATACTTAGCTATCGCGATTACTGGAACCTTTTACTATAATCTAACCGCAGGAATCGGTTTCATCGCAGTCGCTCTGATTTATTTTGGCAAGTGGAAACCTTTTCGAACGCTCTTGGGTTGCCTGATCTATGGAACGGTGTATCTGTTGTTCTTGACTATTCAAACACATTTTCAATCAATTCCCTACCAATTTTTCGCAATGTGGCCCTACCTAGCCATATTAATAATAATCGCAGCCGTCGCGTCGCGAAGCCGAGCCCCAGCTTCGCTAGCAAAGCCTTATGAAAAAGGTGAATGACCGTGGATACTCCAATCGTTAGCATGAAACAAATAACTAAGACGTTCCCCGGAGTCGTTGCTAACGATCAGGTTAGCTTAGACCTGTTCCCTCAAGAGATACACGTTCTTCTAGGAGAGAACGGCGCAGGGAAGACGACCCTAATGAACGTCCTGTACGGTTTCTACAAACCCGACAGCGGCGAGATATTCGTCGACAACAAATCTGTGAGGATAAGAAGCCCGGTAGATGCTCAATCGCTCGGCATTGGAATGGTATTCCAACATTTCTCACTCATAGAAATCTTCACGGTCCTCGAAAACTTCGCGATAGGCCGAAGAGCAGAAGGCATGAGGCTGAAACTTTCAGAACTTGAGGCTAAAGTCAAGGAAGCAGAGCAGCAGTATAACATGCAAGTGGACGTAAACCGCAAGGTCGAGGAGCTAAGCATAGCCGAGAAGCAAAAGGCCGAGATTCTCAAGATACTCTTCAGAGGCGCCAGAATCCTCATCTTGGACGAACCGACTTCAATGTTGACACCTCAAGAAACCGAGGCCCTATTCAAGAACCTGAACACACTCAAGAAACAGGGCAAATGCATAGTTCTGATTACACACAAACTATACGAAATCCTCGAGGTAGCTGATAGGGTAACCGTTCTAAGAAAAGGACGAGTTGTCTTCAGGTCTGGGAGGGAGGGATTAACAGCTGACGTACTCGCCGAGGCGGCCATGGGCCGATCTGTGAACCTTGAGGAATTCAAGAGAGCGGAAGGGAAGGGCAAAGCCTCCCTAGTTGTCAAGGGCCTTTCGGTAAGAGGAGATAGAGGAGAGCGGGCAGTATCAGGGGCCTCGTTCGAAATTCAACAAGGCGAGATACTGGGCGTAGCGGGCATAGCAGGCAACGGCCAACGCGAGCTCGTGGAGGCATTAGCAGGATTAAGGAAAGTTGAAGAGGGCAACGTGCTATTTGAGGGCGCAGACCTAACCAACAAAGGAGTCAGGGAGAGAATCAGGCAAGGCATTAGGTACATCCCCGAAGACCGTAAAAAGCGAGGTGTCGCGATAAACCTACCTCTCACTCTCAACGCCGTCCTACGTGATCACTGGCGTTCCCCCTACGAACAAAATCAAGTGATAAGATTCAAGGCCGTACGGGAATTTGCCAGGAGAATAATCTCCGAATTCGGCGTCGTAACCTCATCCGAATCAGCCATTGCCAACGATCTATCTGGAGGCAATCTGCAGAAATTCATTGTAGGCCGCGAATTTCTACGAGATTCGCGCTGCATTATAGCTGAGAACCCAACGGCCGGTTTGGATGTGGCCTCGACCAATTATGTGAGGAGCCTGCTGGTCGAATACAGGAATGCGGGGAAAGGAGTGCTTTTGGTCTCCGGTGACTTGGACGAACTGCTCACGATCAGCGACAGAATGATAGTCATGTACAGAGGCAGAGCGAGTGATTATGTGGAAAGAGGTAACTTCGATAAGTTCAAGATAGGTGCAATGATGCTGGGTGAGAGTTTTCAGCAGCCGCAGGGCGAAGGTCCTCAGCTCGCGCTTTGATTCAAGTGGGATTGTATGAATCGCATTGGCTACAGCGAACCGAGGCTTGACGGAATCTCCAAGGCTTCAGGGGAATTCCGGTATGCAGCCGACGTACTCCTCAAGGATGCCCTCATAGGCAAAGTATTGCGCAGTCCGCTCCCGCACGCAGTCATCAAGAACGTAGACACCTCGCGAGCACTTGCGCAACCAGGAGTCAGAGCGGTCCTAACCTATCGCGACATTGCCGGCCCGAACCTTTTCGGAGCGGTAATCCCTGACCAGCCAGCGTTATGTCGAGATAGAGTTCGATACGAAGGTGACGCTGTCGCCGTGGTCGCGGCGGATTCCGAAGAAGAAGCGGAAATGGCTTTGGAGCACATAGACTTTGACTATGAGCCCCTTCCTGTGATTACGAATCCCCAAGAAGCCTTGAAGCCCGTAGCCATCAAAATACATGAGAAAGGCAACGTCGCACACCGAGTGGAATACGCAAAAGGCAGGGCTCAGGATGCCTTCCAAAACGCGGACCTAACGATTTCAGAACGGTATCATACTCCGCGGCAGAAGCACATGTATATCGAAACGGAAGCCGGCTTCAGCGTCCCAACTAAGAAGGGGGTCGACGTGTATGTGGCCAGCCAGGTGCCTTTCCAGGATAGGTTGCAGATCTGTAGAGCCCTATCGCTGCCTCAAAGTTCCGTGAGGGTAATCGCAATTGACCCAGGCGGGGCCTTCGGGGGAAAAGAAGAGATTACTGTGCAAATCCACCTCACTTTACTGGCGATGAAAACAAAGAAGCCAGTGAAGATGAGTTGGACACGCGAGGAATCGGGAATATCCGCCACCACGAGGCACCCCATGGACATCGAGTTGAAAACTGGTTTTCGAAAGGATGGAACGCTACTCGCAAATGACGCTCGTCTAATCGCGGACACCGGAGCCTACATGTCTTACGGCCCAACAGTTATCGAAGTAGCCGCCGGGGCAGTGAACGGACCCTACAGAATCCCGCACACCCATGTTGAAGCCCTGAGCGTATACACGAACAACCCCCCAGCGGGGGCTATGCGAGGGTTCGGTGTAGCCCAAGTCAATTTTGCTATGGAAACCCAACTCGACATAGCTGCAGAAAAGCTCGGCCTCGACCCGAGTGAGCTGAGGAAAATCAATGCATTAAAAGAGGGAGAACCCGACGGAACTGGCTACGCTCCAATTACGAAGCCACGCTTCATGGAAACATTGGAAACAGCCCAGAAAGTGAACCTGTGGGAAAGCAGGGTAACCTACCGCGGCCAGGGAGAACGGCCTTGGTTGTTCAGGGGCGTAGGGTTCGCGGCCGGCATGAAGAGTATGGGCTATGGGGCCTTCCCTGAACAGGTCATGGTCAAGGTTCAGCTTACTCGTGAAGGAGGGTACAGGGTATACACCAGCAACCCGGAGATGGGAAGCGGCACTTCCACTGCTCTCAGGCAGATAGCGGCACAAGCCCTCAACACATCGGTTTCAAGGATCGAACTTGCCCCGCGCGACACGAAGTACGGTGTCGACTCCGGAGGGTCAGATGCCTCAAGGGTTGTTTACGTTATCGGCAACGCAATAATCAAAGCCTCAGCCAAACTGAAACAAAGGCAGTTGAAGGAAGCGTCGCGACGTCTGAGGACAAGAGCGGATTCGCTCAAATTGAGCTCCGCAGCCGTGGTTGGCCGCGGGAAGCGATTAAGCCTCCGCGACTTGGCTCGGACGAGAACTCTGACGGCCACTGCTTGGTATTCCGTCCCCAGGCCGTCTAATCCCCTGCCTGGTACCATGAGCATTCCTAATGTTCTCTTCTCATTCGCTGCCTGTGTTGCTAACGTGGAAGTCAACACTCTCACGGGCCAGGTGAAAGTGCTCAACCTTGCTTTCGTTCCCGAGGTTGGGACGGTGATAAACCCGCAAGGATTGGAAGCTCAAATCGAAGGGGGAATGATCCAATCAATTGGCTACGCCCTAATGGAGGATATGCAAGTTGACGCGGGGAAAGTTAGGACCCCGAATTTTACCACATATTTGGTTCCAACCATGGAAGATACGCCCAAGCCAGTCGTTGTACCTGTGGCTGGCGTGCATGAGCCTACGGGGCCCTTCGGGGCCAAAGGTGCCGGAGAACTATCAACCATAGCAGTTCCCGCCGCGATCTGCAATGCTATACATGACGCTGTCGGAGCTAGAGTCAAAGCAATACCAGCGACGCCCGAACGGGTTCTCACTGCAATCCAAGCATCCCAACACGTGCATGAAGGCGATTCGGAGTAAGCCTTGAACAGCGCCACAAAAGAGAAGAGCAAAAGCATATTTCAAAAGCTCAAACTGTGCTTGGCTGAGTTGTTCCATGAAACCACCCAGTGAAAATATCGATGAAAAATTCATGCGTTTGGCGATTGCCGAAGCCATTGATGCCGCAAGAGAAGGTAATGCACCCGTAGGGTCAGTGATCACAAGAAATGGTCGAGTTGTTGCGCGGGGTCACAACCAGGTTTTCACCAAACATGACGTTACCGCGCACGCAGAGATTGTGAGCATTCATAAACTCACCAAACGTACTGGGAGTTTCAATTTGAGTCATCATACATTATACTCAACTTTTGAGCCCTGCGCGATGTGCATCGTAGCCGTGCTTCGGACGAATATTTCTAGGGTAGTCTACGGTGCGCTGGGAGTGGATGCGCCTCAATTCTCAAGCGGGATGCTCCAGCAAGCTAATCGCCGCATCCACGCCCTCGCGAAAAACAGACTCACGTTCGTCCCTGGAATACTGAGGGATGAATGCGCGCGACTGTTAGTGAACGCTACACCGGACTAACGATTGAAGCGAGCCTTAATCGACTTCTATGAATTGCCGGACTACCGGGGGCACCACAGTTACTGCGCTCTTTGGAGAACTTGTCACTTATGCATTGGCGGAAGCCCACAAGAAATCTAAGTGATTCACGCAGCCTTCGAATGGCTCACCCAAAGTCTAGGTCTAAGGATGCGTTAGAGCACAAGTTGGCTGCTTCAGAGGCTTATAGTTCGAGTATCATTTCCCACGTGCGCTTGAAACCGTGCCGGACATAGAGTCTTCTACCCATTGCGCTTGCATGAAGCCAAAGCCCTGTGTACCCGTTTTTCTTCGCCCATTTCACGGCCTCGCCAACAATCAGCGAGGCCAGGCCTCGTCTACGCCATTTCGGTTCAGTATACATAGAAAGGAGGTAGGGTTGAACTAGGTGTGGCGCTCTAGGCCGTGTTATGGCAGGCCGTAACCACACGATCCCACCAGCCACAATGTCCTTTCCTTCTGTCTCTATTACCCATCCAACCACTCTCCCATTCCTCAATCGTGGCTGAATCCAACGCCGAAAGGCTCGGTCGTGCTCGTCGAGTTTGGCTCGGTTTCGCTGACCCATGTTCAGCCACATGCCTCGCCGCTGGTGAACGAGCATGTCAAGGTCGCGGAGCGTCGCACGGCGAAGTTTCACGCGAACTCTCCTTAGGTTTCGGTGGCTTGCTTCAGTCATTTGCTTGAACCGGCGTGCAGAGAGTGCTCCAGGCTGGGCTGCGTATTATTATGAAGATAGTGTTTACGCGTCGTTGCATGCCTTGGTTAGTCATCACTTGCTTTGAAATACAGCAACCCTACTGCGCGCTTAATGACGTGAAGTCCCCTAGCTCCTCCGGCGTCTTACCATAGCAAGTGCCGCAAAACCGATGATTATCCCAGCTATGATTGATTCCCAGGGGAAGCCCGGCATAGCTGGGACCGCGAGCGGGGTTGTGTTGGATGAGGACGTGGGTGTTGTGTAGGCCTGGGCTGTTGTTGAGGCGGCCGTCGATGAAGTGCTCGAGGCTGTTGTGCTAGCCGTAGAGCTTGCGGTTTGTGGTCCCACGTTGCTTGAGGAGGATGTGGATGTGGTCGAGGTTATTCCCGAACCGGAAGTGGAATTCTCTGAAACAAGCTGTGGTTCCGTAGTCCATAGGAAGGTCTGGGGCTGTGTTGTACGTGTCACATTGCTGCCCGCATCGGCTTGGTAGGCCCCGCCTCCGAGGTATTGTACGTTAGAGTCTTGGCAGGCGTTACCTCCGTAGGTGACTTTCGCTTCCGTGGGGGCGTGGTTTCCTGCAACGTTTAGGGCATTGGGGTGCGAGAAGATGACGCTGGTGGGCGTCGTATTGCATGCCGACGCTGTTGAGTATTCATTCCAAGTTGAAGAATTCGTGCTCAACTGTTGAAAGGCGGCGGGAACTAGGATGTTTCCGATAATCGTATCTGAACTTGCGGAATAATCGTGGATGCTACCTTGCCATTGTTCATTTCCACCGCTGTCTGAGAGTCTTGAGAATTGAAGCTGGTAGTTGGAACCAAGGGTCCAAGTGAAAATTATGAAGCATTGGTAGCCATTGCCCGATTTCAGGAAGGAAATTCCAGCTTCGCATCCGCCAGAGGGATTACTGGTAGTGGCGTTAACTGCGTTGAAAACCCCGACCGTGGCGACCTTCGGCATACCTCCAATTCCCAATGCAACGAAGCCTTTCTCCCCATTCATGAATGTGAATTGGTATCCCCAAAATATAGAGGCGTCCGATTCCGGAGCTCTTACAACCTTCAGGTCGACGCTCATCGAATAACTGTCGTTTAGAGGCCATTGAAGTTGAACATCTGTATCTGGGGCCAGTGTGTTGAAGTGAGCATAAGCTGGAGGTGCCCCGACCTGAAGCAGTACTGTGATTAGGAGCAGCGAGATTGCAAGTGCTAGGGAGGTTCCTTTGTTCAAGCGTATCGCCTTCCTGATGCTGGACAGTTGTGCATCGGGATTGTCGAGGAAAGTACGGAAATCTATGTGCCTATTTCTGAAATTTTGACGCGTCGCATACTAAAGGGTCTGCCATATTTCAGTCGTTTAGACATGCATGCTAAAGGGCCTGACCGCATTACGATGCCTTGCATCGAGAAAAGAACTACTGGCGCGCTCGAAGGGACGCGGTTCTTCTTCTCATCCTCCGCTGGCCAAGTACGAGAATTATGGGGACGGTGACGATTATTATCACTGCAGCGATCAAGACGAGTTGAGCTAATGCATCGGAGGACGAGTTCGATTGCAATTGGAGTCCCGATGTTGTTGGAGTCAGAACGCCGAGCACGCCAATAGCGGGTAGGGTGAACCAGGCGTTGCCTTTGCTATCCACTGCGAGCAGTTGCACGTCTGAGGAGGGGTTGGGTATGGGGAAGGTGTCGACCCTTCCGTTGGTTAGGTCCAATGTGGCTATGGAGTTTCCGATATGTTCGACGAACCAAATTCTGTTTTCTTGGTAGAAGGCTAAGCCGAACGGAAAGGCTTGGTTATTTGATAGTTGGTAGGTTTTGAATGTTTGATTTGCAGAGTTGAACATTGTTACGCGGTTTCCACCATGTTCCGTAATCCAGACCTCGCCGTTAGGTGCGACCGCGATGCCAGTAGGTCCTAGGAGGGTAGAGTTGGTGATCGGAAATTCGCTTATGGCACCGTTTAACGGGTCTAGCCTGCCTATTTTTCCGCCCTTGGATTCTGTAAACCATACTGTCCCACGCTGATCAACGGCTACTTGGATAGGGATTGAATCGTTCGTCGGAATCTGGAATTCAGTTATTACGCCAGTATTGGGAACTAGGCGGCCGATCTTTCCTCCAATCTCCTCTGTAAACCAAACGTTTCCAGCTGCGTCAGTGATAATCCCGCCTGGAACGGATCCGGCTGTGGGTATGGCATATTCATTGAAAGTGGCGGATTTGGTATCGAATCGAACGATTAGATTGAATTGAGTGTCAGAAATCCATATGGAGCCATTCTCGTCGTTTGTTAGGTAAAATGGCCTTGAACCCCCATGCGGAAGTGTATACTGCCTTAATGTCCCTGTGGCCGGGGTGTAACTCGCTATCTGTCCAGTTCCTGTTTCCGCAAACCAGACTACGTCGTGATTGTCGATTGTTATGCCGTACGGTTCCGAACTACTCGATAAGGGCAACTCAGAGAACCTAACCGATAGTTCTGGTATGTCGACCTGAAACGGAACAATCACATCATATCCCTGAGTTCTTTGCGCCCACACCTCCAACCGCCAATTCCCCGCAAAACTCAGGTATGTACCGTCGAAGGAGTATGCTCCTTGGTTTGGCTGAGCTGTCGCGGTTGACACGCCGATGTTCTTGTCAAGATAATTGAATTTCACCGAGACGGATTTAACATTCGTAACCGGCGCGCCCTGCGGATCTGTGAAATCAACCTCGAAATGGTTGTCCCCCACTTGGAACGGGTAGATCTTTAGTGTCACGTTGACTCCTTCAATCGAGTAGCCGCGAAGAACCATAGGGCCTGCTTGATACGGGGGCGCGGTTGTGGAGGTCTGCGCGACAGGGGAGCTTGCGGTGAGTATTCCGACTACTAGCAAGAGAATTATGCCGAGTGAAATCTCTGACCGAATGGAAAGTTTGAACCGGTTGAACGAACGCCCAGCTCGTCGCTCACCAGTTCGGCGTGATTTAGCATTCGCGGCCACAATATGGTCGTATAATGCAAATTGATTGATGGCGCCGAATGCAATCATCGGGGCGAAAATGGAGAGCTTGACGAGTAGAATTTGTCCGTACGCCGTCGAGAATAGGGCGGACAGGCTTCCCACCTCCAGCAATAGGTTGTATAGCCCTGTTAGGCCGATCACTCCTACGCTCACTAACGCAACAGATGAGAACCGTCTGATCAGCTCGGCCAGAACTTTTCCATTCAATTCTTTGAAGGCGGTAAGGGTAAGGACCAGGCAGGCTAGCCCGCCTACCCAAGCTCCAACCGCCACTAGGTGAATCCAATCAGAGAGAAGATTTAGCGCCGGGAAATAGCTCGTCGCTGCTGCGTTATGGCTGGTCAGGCTTGTGGAAAGCGAGAGGAGTAATCCAACCGTCAGCAGAAGGCTGAAGCTTGCCCTTGATAATTTCTTGGTTCTTAGAACGAGAGTTGATGCACAGATGGCGGCGAGTACTGTCGTCATTCGAAGGGTCCAGTATGTTCCAATTCGGGTTGAGGAGACGATTGTATAGGCCTCACCAGTAATGTCAGTCAGGGAACTTGAACCGGCGACCGTGTAGGCTTGGATGATTAAGGATAAGATCGTTGCAAATAAGGCGACAACGGCGGCGCCCGTAAGCATTCGTATTGACTGGAGTGTCATTTTGCGATTAAGGGCATCTGTGGATTTGTCTCGTCTGTTCGCGACCGTGGGAATCCATACTAAGAGTGTGAAAATGCTTCCTCCGAGAAAGATTGTGTCAGCGAGGAGGTTCAGCCAACGGTCAGCAACCTCGATGGGGGACGGAAACGAATACGCAGGGTTGCTATTTGGTTGGACGTTTATGGTTACGTTGCCGACGCCGAAGGGAAATGAGCCGCTCGTATGATGGCCGTCAACAGCCGAAATCGCATGCCAAGTGACAGTGTAAACTCCAGGGGGCAGTGTCGCTAGGGTTATGATAAGTACGGTAGGGTCCGTTGGATCAAGATGATACCCTGTGTCAACTTGTTTTCCACTCGACTCATAAACTGCCGCACCAGTAAATTTCTGCTCAACTTGCTCGCTGAAGACCAGGGTGATTTGGTGTGGAGAAGTAGGGATGACGCTGTTAGCAGGCGGATCTGATCTAATCAGGTTCGCATGCGCGTAGACGGGCGAGGCGAATCCCGCAAGCGATAGAAGGGAGACTATTGCGAGAAGTACTACCAGTCTACTGTTCATATTGGCTCGCGGCATATGGATTGGGGATTACCTTCTCTTCTTGGAACGGGTCAAGGCTATGGCCCCCAACGCTATACCAATGATCCCGACCGCAACTGCGACTGTTGCAACGGTATATGCGGTCCGAATATCGCTCTGCAATTGTGCAACCTGTGACTGCATATTCGCAAGACCGATTTGCATGTCATGCGCCGAAGGGATTTGTTGTGGAAATTGAACTTCGGCCGACGGGTCGACGCATTCAAATGTGGTTGGGCCACACGCGAACGTTTCGTTAACCGTGACTCCGTTAACGGTTCCAAAGATTCGGAATGAGTAAGAACCAGCGACTGTAGGCTCAATGTTAGCGGTATACTCACCGTTGAATACAGGAGGCACATCATTCGATAGGTTAGGTGAAAATGTTAGAACTTGTGACTGCCCGCCGGTCATAACCTCAACTTGCAGGCTTTGGTCAAGGTTAGAGACTGGGCAACTTGTACTTACACTGCCCTGTGGGCACGTTGCGTTGATGTAGTGTGCCCAGAAGTCAACTGCGTTAACTTCATCCACATAGGGCGGCTCAATAACCCACCCCACGACAAACTCGACCTGCTGTCCGTTGATCGTCAACACTCTATGTGTGTGTGCGAAGGCTTGAGGAGCGCTAACGAGAATAATCAGCCCCATTAGGAAAAGTGATGCAAGCGCAAGTTGTCTAGAGTTCAGTCTAAGCCACCACCTGTCGGGTTAACCTGACTTATTGTTAAGCTCATTGGTACGATTAGTCTTTTCGAGCGCGATCCGAACGAGTCACGTGTTATCCATGGAATAGTCCGGCGAGGTACATTGAGTAGAATCCGATCAGCGTAGCTATGATGTAGACCGTGGGATTGTCTTTGTCAATTGAATCAGGAATCAGTTTGTATTCGATATAGACCGCCGCCGCTCCCCCTAAAGCGAAGAAGTAGGTTGAGTTGATTGGCGTTAAGAGTGCAAGTCCCACTCCCATAACGGTTGGTACGCCCGAAACTAAACCTAGAATGAAGATGCGCGGGGTTCTTAACTTGGCGAAGGCCGCCACTGCGCCAATGACGAGTCCCTCCAGAAACTTGTGCAGAACATAGGCAATGCCAGCTGACAATCCACCAATCGCGTCGACCATGTTGGCTGCAGTTGGTACTAGCGAACCAATCTCTATGCCTTCTCCTAGAGCGTGAAATCCTATCCCTAGCGCGACTAGGACCGCGACCATATAGGAAATCTCCGTCGCCCCATAGCCTCTTGCTACCCGAGTTCTGTGGGCAGTTGAAGAAGCACGTTCAAGACCAAACAGAAGCAAGAGACCAACAGCGAACGAGATAGCTAGGATTGCATGTCTCAAACCGCCTCCGAATCCCTGGTTCACATCAAGCAGAACAGCGTCGTTCATTACATCGAGAAAGAACCAAAAGATAATGCCCGCGGAAATGGCCAATAGAATTCTTAACTGTCGCACCGAGTTGCCGGAAATAACAAGCGGCAGAAAGAGCCCGATATAAAGAGGAACGAAGGTGGCAGCAACACCAGCAACCAAGTTTGTTGCCAGGTCTATCAATGAAACACGCAGCCTCTAAGGGGGGTTGTCAGGGCGACGCCCATTAATTTGCGTTCGGGCACACATCGGTTTGCCTATCGCAGACGACGTGATTGCATAATAGTACGAATGTGGATCAATCGTGGATTATGAGTTGCTTTGTTGCTAGGTTTCGACCCTCTGTTTTGGAGCGTATTTTTCGTCGAACCGACGATACTTCCAGTAGCCTAAAGAAATGAGCCACGACCCTACGAAAATGACAATTATCAGAAACCCAATCGTCTCAAAGTCGAGGGCGGCTAGCCAATTCCAGAACGCTCCTGTGAAGTTTAGCTCGCTGGCTACAACTTGTAGAAGCTCGACCGTGCCGATTGCGAGTGCCACGACGACTGAAATGATTGTTACCGTTAGGTTGTAGTAGATTTTTCGAATGGGGTTGATGAAAGCCCAACCGTAAGCGAGACGCATCGCCACGCCGTCGGTTGTATCGATCAGAACCATTCCGCAAGTGAACATGAAAGGCAAAACTAGGATCATCCAGATTGGGATGGAGGATGAGACGCCAACTCCGACGCTTATTGCGATTAGGGCGATCTCCGTGGCTGTGTCAAAGCCCAACCCGAAAAGGACTCCGATAGGGTATATCTGCCAAGGCCGCTTGACGATTTTGAACAGCGGCCGGAAGTAACGGTTCAAGAACCCTCGTTTGTCTAGAAGGTTCTCAAGTTCAGACGGTTCCAACTTTCCTTGTTTCATCACTTTGTAGATTCGGTAAATGCCGAGAACAATGACAAGGTTGACTATGCCCATCAGCCACAGAAAGACTCCGGAAACCGTGGTGCCAATTAGTGCGCCACCACTCGCTAAGGAAGGTATGTCGCCCATCACGGTTCGAGTTGCGAAAACCAATGCCACGATAAGCGCAACGACAACCGTCGAGTGGCCAAGCGAGAACCACAATCCGACGGTAAACGGGCGTTGCTTATCCTGCACCAGTTTCCGTGTTGTGTTATCGATCGCCGCTATATGGTCCGCGTCCACACCGTGCCGCAATCCAAAAACGTAGGTTATGACTCCGAGCCCCGCGAGCAAAACAGAAAATCTACCTACGACGGCCGAACCTATGAATCCGATTAACGTTGCAATGCCAATCAACGAATAAACGATGCCAATCTTGATTTTCTCATTAAACGGGAGCCCCTCCTTGGATTGTGCGCCCCCTTTATCACCCGGCATCTTTAGCGGCGGCTCCTTCCTGGTTCGAGGAAACGATGCTTCAAAAACCCTTGTAATTCTCTGTTTCGGCTCGCATTCTTAATAGATTCTGATTCTTGAAGCGTAGTCTTGCGGGGAACTGCTACATGAAAATCAGGAAGATAATCGCCGTGGTTGTTGTCGTTCTCATCTCGGTTGTTCTTACATTCGCATTCTACGATTTGTACATGTACAATGTGTACGTGACGAATCGCTACCTGGGCAATAATCCCACAGCCGGTAATCAAATCCAAATTGTTGTGGTTATAATTCCGCCCGGCGCTGGCTCTAATCCTCGTTTAGGGTTCGAGCCAGCTACTATTAGTATTGTCATAGGCATGAACAATACTATAATTTGGAAAAATGAGGACTCCACCTGGCATACCGCACATAGCAACGTCCCCGAATTCTATTCCAACTACATAGAACCAGGAGGAAACTTCACTCACACCTTTCAGCACCCAGGAATCTACCCATACCATTGTGACCCACATCCGTGGATGACAGGTAAGGTTACGGTCTATGCGCCTGTAGCGAATGGAGCTGTACAAGTGTTCCACCCGTCCCAGGCTCAGATGTTACGGGCGCCCTCCATCGTCTGCATTCCGCAAAGCAAAGCGGCTAGTTCAATCGAAACAGAAGGAAACATCAAACTGGCGATAAGCGGCCGTTGAATGTTCGCTCTGCCAGCGGGCTCTTCATCAAGAACGCGAGTGGCGTATTCGGGCGCCAGTCGTTCTTCGCCGACGTACCTTCCTGGCTGATACGCGTGATCCTCTTTTCATCAGCAGCCACGCAAGTGTGACACCTACGAGTACGCCGAGAGAAGCTGCGAGGATCAGGTAAATCGTACCGTTGCCAAGCAGCGCCGGTGGAGTTCCCTGAGACAAGGCGCTCATCATATTGTTCGCTGTAGACTGGGCTTGTAGAACAGATGCCAACGCCCCCACATAGTCCATTTGATCGTATTTTGCGTCAACGTCTTTCAGTTGAATGAATATCTGGCTTACGTCGACGCCTCTTTGGGCGAGTTGGTTCATGGTTGATTGGACTTGTAGGTAGATGCTATCTACGTGGGCGCGGCGCAACGCGTCTTTGTCCGCTTGGCCGAATGAATAATCATATGTGAAGTAACTCATCGGGGTCAGAATGAAGTTTCCTACGGGTCCGAAGTCGAAAGGATGCGGCAATCCAAGCATGTGGCCCGCTTCATGGATCACGTCATGAGTGAAACCCAAACCTTTGCCCTGTTGGGGCGGGGTTATCAAATCGCCTCGTGTGAACTCGTATTGGCTGAAGGATACGAACGCCATGTCTCCTAATGCGACGCCGCCAATCGGCGTAATGAGCCATTTGTCTGTGAACGCCATAGTCGTTTCATTGCTGAAGGCGAACAAATAGACTGGAACAGTGTATCTGGTTGTATCGCGGCGGAGGTTGGGTTCGAAAACATTGAGGTTATCTTGGAAGTATCGGTAAACCGGTCTTCCGTCGACAATTCCGTATTGTTGGGGTTGAGCGAATTCAACGCCAAACGTGAATGAATCGGCGTAGTGGTAACTTGAATGAAGCATCGCCTGAAGAGTGGGATATTTAGCTAGGTCCTCGAAGGTTACGGAGACATCAATCTTGGAATACGGCACTAGGTTTTCGAACGCTTGTTTGACGACGTTGCCGTCTATTGTTGACCGAATGTCCACTGCATCCTTCTCAGCTGCAGTTCTGTTGTCAAAGACGTGAATATCGAAAGTATATTCTTGTGAATACACTGGGTCGTAGAGCAGGGCTGGCGTGACTAGGTTCAGCATTGCTTGCGAAGTATAGTCGGCGAGGTATTCTGAAAACCAGAGCTTCCCGTATGGGCTGTGAAGGTCGTAATTATTGTCTCTGAGTGCGATTTGGATTGGCAGCTCTTCAGGATATGACGTAAAGCAAGGGCCAGCGCTTAGATCGTTAAACCAGAATCTGTGCACGCCGCCCCAGCCGGACATGAAATCGCGGTACCGCACCGTGTAACCGAGGTCCGTGTCAGTGTAACTGACACCATAGTAATGTGCTGTGCCATTGGGCGTCCCGTACCTTGACGTTTTCAGGAAAGCGCTATAGTTTTCAAAATCGTACGAAGGTAGTTGAGTGAGGTTCAACCACATCATCGTCCAGCCATTAGAGGGGAAACCTTCCAAATCCTGCTGGTTGTTGTAAATCCAGTTCTCAACTTGATTGGCGTCATAAACGACGTAATTCATAGAGTGATATGCTTGAGATACGTAGCCCGTGGACGGGTCCTGTTGGTAATAGTAGAACCATGGGTTCACGCCTGTCTTCGCCACTTGAATGCTCTGGAGGTACGAAATGAGTTTCGACTTAAACGCGTCGCTTGCGAAGGCGTAAGTATAATCTACTTTGTAGACGACGCCGGTCAGGTATGGCTGCGGGGATAGGACTTGCCCGTAGATTGTGGTCGGAATGTTCATGTTCCATTTGCTGTAGTCAAGGTCTACCGTTGCCGGGTCAATGCCAACAAAGACAACCTTAACTGGAATCGAAACCACACGGGTTCCGTTTGCAGCACCGATCGAGCCGCCGATGCCGTCAAGCGGATGTGTACTGGAATAGACTTGGTTCGGGACGAATAACAGGCCAATGATTGCGAAGCACAATAGGACCAAACAGCTTCTTCTCAAGTCAGTTCATTCCTTTGATTTCAGAACGAGTTCTCACATACCAGAGCGCTAAGACAAACCCAGGTTATTCCAGCCAAAGGTCAGAGAGTTTAACATAAGAATTGCTCTCGCTCCTATTCCTAATATTCATGGACCTCTGGGCAAGGTTCAACCGCAATCGGCATCACCTTCATATTGGGACGCAACGGGAGGAAACTCAGTACTGAGCAAGTGCTTAGTGGATTAGAGGTTTGATTATTGCCAAGGCGAAGAAAACGAAGGAAGAAAACCCTAGCCTTGCTCGGCTTGATTCTAATCATCTGGGTAGTAGGCGTTATTATGATTACGGGTTTCAACCCATTCAACATGCAAGGAACGGCCCCTACTCCCGTAGTGGTAATCATCTCTCCTGGGGCGAGCCTGAACCCTCGGCTTGGTTTCACACCCTCGCTGATCAAACTCGTGATTGGAGTAAACAATACTGTAATTTGGAAAAATGAGGACTCGGACTGGCATACGGCCCACAGCAACATACCAGAATTCGATTCCAAGATGATTCCACCAGGCGCCAGTTTCACGCACACTTTTCAGAAGTCCGGATCGTTCCCGTACCATTGCGACCCTCACCCTTGGATGACAGGCCTAGTCATAGTGGCGGGCTCGGCTCCTCTATTTGCGATACGAACCGCACAGGTAGGGATGCCGCTGGAAATCATAGTTCAATTCTTAGTCAAAACATGCGACTGAACTATGAGCTAAGAGAAAGGCGTGTGTCCTAGAATCAAGTCCGCGTTAGGCCTGGGTCTAGACCGAAGGGCATCTAAATAACTCGCTCGCTGACTTACGGGTAAGGCTTGCTAGGTTGAAAGTGCTGATCGCCGATCGGCTTCCACGTTCTCACGTCGACATGCTGCGAAAGATTGTGAAAGAAGTAGAATATGCTCCGGATTTGACTGCTGAATCGTTGCCCGATCACATTTCTGCCGCGAGAATTCTCGTAGTGAGAGGAACCAAAGTTAGCAGTGACACAATTGAGAAAGATGTCGAATTAGAACTCATCGTGCGCGCAGGGGCTGGAACCGAAAACATCGACTTGGGCGCCGCCTCAGCACATGGGGTTTATGTGACGAATTGCCCAGACAAGAACTCAGCCGCCGTGGCCGAACTGACTTTCGGTTTGCTACTGGCTGTAGACCGCCGTATCCCAGAACAGGACATGGCACTACGGGCGAGAAAGTGGGACAAATCAGATTATTCGAAGGCAGACGGCCTGAAGGGCAAGATATTCGGCGTCATCGGTACAGGCGCAATTGGGAGGGAGGTAATCAAACGCGCCAAAGCTTTCGACATGCCGGTCGTCGCGTGGTCGCGCTCCCTCACCGATGAGAAGGCTGCTGAGCTCGGGGTCACTCGCGCCGCCACTATTGACGAATTAATTGAGAAATGCGACATCATTTCCCTTCACGTAGCCTTGACGCAGGAAACAACTCACTTATTGTCAGCGGAACGGCTTGCGAAGTTGAGGCCTGGGGCTATCATCCTGAATACTTCGCGCGGCGCCATCATCGACAACGCTGCCTTAGTAGAAGCCCTGAAAAGTGGCCGGGTGCGCGCGGGGCTCGATGTGTACGAAGATGAACCAACAGAAGGTGAGGGAAAATTCGCGAGCGTCCTCGCCGCCGCCCCAAACTTCGTGGGAACACACCACATAGGGGCATCTACAACCCAAGCGCAGGTCGCAACTGCGGGTGAAACTGTTCGGATTATTGAAAAATACGTGAAGACAGGAATCGTGGAAAATTGTGTGAACTTCGCCAAGGAAACACCGGCAGTCTACGAGCTAATCGTGAGGCATTACGATAAGATTGGCGTGTTGACTAGGATTCTGACCGAGCTGAGGGAATCAAAAATCAGCGTGCACGAAGTGCACAATAGAATATTCGAGGGGGCCAAAGCAGCCGTCGCTCACATCCAACTCAACACCTATCCGCCGCAAGCAACACTCGATAGGATCTCCGCACGCAAAGACGAGATTATCAACCTGAAAATCGTGAAGCTTCAACCAGTATCTCAAGCAGAGAGCTATGCGTAACCTCGTAATGGAATACTTTGGGGGTGGAGTGAGAGGTGCTATTCCTCGCCTTGGCGCTAATCATGGTGGCCGCTTTCTTGCACGCAGGCTGGAACGTTCTTGCCAAGGTTTCGAAGGACACGTTCGCTTTGATGTGGTGGGCCAGTTTATTCGGGAGCTTCGGGTATGGCGCCTGGCTTCTAAGCGGTTCGGGCATATACCTTAATTCAGCTTCATTGGCGCCGTACCTGATCAGTGCCGCCGCTGAGACTGGATATTTCATAACACTGGTTCGAGGGTACTCGGAGGGTGACCTATCGCTAGTCTACCCAATCTCACGTGGTTCCGCGCCAATTTTCGCAGCAATCTGGAGTGCATTGGTCTTTAAGGAAAAGCTTCCTTTGTTAGGGTATGCGGGCGTGGCCCTGATTGTGTGCGGAATTTTCATTGTTTCAATCCCGATTAATCGCTCAGAGTCACTGGATGGGTCCTTGCATGTTAGTTCGGTTTTTCGGAAAGATGCGGCAGGGTGGGCGCTTGCCTGCGCAGTTTTCATCTCAATTTTCTCCGTTTCTGATAAGGTAGCGGTGACCTATACTCCACCGCTGATATACAATTGGTGGGTAGTGGCCGGCAATACCGTACTGTGGGTTCCCATAGTTTGGCGTAGGTCCCGCCTGCGAACGAACCTTAATGAACTCAGAACCAATTTCCGAGGCGTGCTTGGAACAAGCATAGCCCTGCCGAGTGCTTATGCGGCCGCATTAGCCGCGCTTGCCCTCACGAGCGCGAGCTACGTAGTGGCCGGCCGTGGCTTCAGCGTAGTTATCGGCGCAGTTGTCGGAACATTGCTGTTGAAGGAGAGTTTCGGTTCCAGCCGAATAATAGGTGCGGTAATAATGGTCACAGGCCTTGTACTGATTGCGTTTTCATAATAGGCGTCGGAGCGGTGTCACTTTAAGAACAGGTTACACGTATTATCGTGTTGAGGAATAGGGATGAAACCACTGAAATTACTCGTCTTAGCTGCTATCGGTGGTATCGTGATCACCTTACTAACCGGTCTGCTGGAAAATACACCGGAGATGTTGGTTGGTGCCGTGTGGTACGGATACCCGCTTGCCTGGCTGGTACGAATGGTCGTTGCGCCACAATATTTCCCATGGGTCGTACGGCCGCTGCGCCTAATCGCAGACATCGTGTTCTGGGCCGTAATAGTGGCAATCATCCTCTTCGCTTTCACGAAGACCAGAAAGAAGTAGCGGACGCTCGTCCGTTACTCTCCATTTCTTTCGTTGCATTCCCGTGAGGGTTGTCTCAATAAGGTAGGGTCAAGGTTCAATGTGCCAAAGTATGACCCCTATAGAAAATAGAATTACGCCACCCAGACCGAAAACTGATGCGAGTTGCATGAATCCAAATAGTGCGAGTAGTCCAGTCGCGAGGACCATAAGAAGTCCAAGCAAAATAAGCAGAATCGATGGCGTCAGGTGCAATTTTGCTATCGGCTTTCCTGTCGAAGTTCGTTATCTTCAAGGTTCAATGTCATCTGGCTCGGACGCTTGCCGCAGTTAATCCCGTTGCGGAAACGAGTGTTCGCCTAGAAAATTGATGGTTAAACTCTCCCTACGCTTAATTTCCATTCTCAGGTGAAAAGGCTTTGCAAGGTTCGTTTGAAGATACTTGGAACGGGGCTTAGGTCATGGGAGGTTCGCGTAGGGTAAAGAGGTGTGGGTGGGCAAATGGGAATCCGTTGCTCATGCGATACCATGACAAGGAATGGGGCGTTCCACTTCACAACGACATGAAACTATTCGAGTTCCTGATTCTGGAAGGGACCCAGGCAGGTCTCAATTGGTTGATAATCCTGAAGAAACGTGAAAACTACAGACGTGCATTCGACTCATTCGACTCCGTGAAGGTCGCTCAGTATTCACGCAGGGACATGAGGCGACTTCTCTCAGATCCGGGGATAATCCGGAATCGGCAGAAGATTGCGGCCGCAATCGTGAATGCCCAGAAATTCTTGGAGGTTCAAAAGAATTTTGGGTCGTTCGATAATTACGCCTGGCAGTTCACGAGTGGCAATCCAATAAGGCATCGTTTCAGATCATTGTCCCGTGTTCCCGCAAAATCAGCGGAATCGGATGCAATGAGTGAAGGCCTCCGTAGGCTGGGGTTCAAGTTTGTCGGGTCGACAATTTGTTACGCTTTCATGCAGGCCGTCGGGATGGTGAATGATCACACGGTTAACTGCTTCAGATACAACCAGGTGTAGCAGGTTTCGGGCGGCGAAGTTCCCATCCCTAAACCCGTTCCCCTCTCATGGGTTAGGCTAAAGGCCTACGCATCCTATTGGAAGACGTAAAGCTTATGCCATTGCTCGCGAAAATCTCACCTTGAAATTTGCTTGGACAGGTACAAAATCCTAATCATTCGTCTAGGCGTGATTTGACGTATTAGCCTCAACCATGGAGAAAGTAAGCCTTGGCTTCAATTCAACTCAAACAGTTAAAACACAATGGCGTCCTCATTCCTGACGCCTACACCCCCCAAGGCTTCACCATCCCCTTCCGCGGTAACCCACTAAAACTGAATCCACTGCAGGAAGAGATGGCAGTCAAGTTCGCGCAGAAATTCGGAAGCCCCTACACGGAAGATCGGGCATTTTGCTCCAATTTCATGAAAGACTTCGCAGAGGCTCTGGGGATCAAGGAGAAAATTGCCGTTGAAGATTTCGACTGGACGCCAATTGTGAAGTGGATTGAGGCCGAGCGAGCCCGTAAGGCTAGCATGTCGAAGGAACAGAAGAAGGAACTAGCGCAATCCAGAAAGAAGGTTCGAGAGGAACGAAAGGAACATTATGGGTGGGCCATCGTTAACGACGCGAGAATGGAAATCGGAAACTATGCTGTCGAGCCTCCTTCGATATTCATGGGCCGCGGCAAACACCCGATGAGGGGTCGCTGGAAGCCTGCTGTAACCACCAAGGATGTCACATTGAACCTGAGCCCGGACGCGCCCACCCCACCAGGCGAATGGGCGGGGCGCGAATGGCGGCCCGATGAGCTTTGGATTGCGAAGTGGACTGATAAGTTGGCCGGGAAGGTGAAGTACATTTGGTTCCACGACGCCACACCAATGAAGCAAGGACGGGTTCAAGAAAAATTCGACCTAGCGCGAGAGTTGGAGTCGAAAATTGGCAAGGTTCGAGCCCATATTGCTTCGAACTTAAGCAGCGAGGATGTGAAGCGCCGGAAGGTGGCAACGGTAGCGTACCTGATTGATGTTTTCAAGATTCGTGTCGGTGATGAGGAAGAGACTGAGAGCGGCACAGTCGGGGCGACGAGCCTTCAGAGCGAACATATTCGGCTCCATAATTCATCCCCCAGAGTCGAGCTACATTTCCTCGGTAAGGACTCGATCTTATTCGAACGGGAGCTACCCGTCTCTCAAGAGGCTTACCAGAATTTGAAAGAGTTTGCCTCAAATGGAGGAAGGATCTTCAGCGGAATAACCACAGATGCCGTACGTGAATTCTTGTCCGAAGCAATGCCGCGTCTCAGCCCAAAGGTGTTCCGCACATTTTCCGCGACGCAGTTGTTTAGACAGGAACTTGACACTAGTAAGGTCACCGCGGAGAGTTCTGATCCTGAGAAGAAGATGGCTTTGATGGAATCGAACGCGGCTGTAGCGCAGTTGATGAACCACCAGAAAGCTGTGCCTAAGAAATGGGAGGAAACATACAAGAAACGCCTTGAAATGTTGCGGTCACTTAAGGGCAAGGAAGGCAAGTCGGTCGCAAAACGGAAGGCTTCACTAAAACTTCGGCTCGCGCAGATGAAAATGAACAAGAAGTGGAACTTAGGAACCTCGCTCAAGAACTACATCGACCCGAGAGTTTCGGTGACGTTTTGCAAGAGAGTAGACTATGATTGGAAATCCTACTATCCGAGGACTCTCGTGGCCAAATTCATGTGGGCAGAGGAAAAGCAGCAAGATTACGCGACGCCATTAGCTAGGGCGTAGAGCACGGCTTCGCCTAGGGCGCTGCCGTCCACGTTGGCGATGCGCTCGTCCACTCAGCTTATGGTATAAGTAAATGTCAGCTATTGTGAGCACTAGCAATGCGATTGTCATGGTTTCTACAATCGTTCGATTCATCTGCAAGATTGGCACAAGAATTCCCAACTCTCGAACGACTCCTTGAGCGAGAGCTGACGCGTCGCTTAACTCTGCTACGGCAGCGGAGTACCAACTTTCGTTGAAATTACTCTCCGCTTCACTCATCAGCTGCTTGGCTCCGTTGTATGAAGCTGTGACGTTCGCGGGCAAGCCAAGGGTTTGGTCGCTACTCAGATGTTCAATCTCCATCAAAATCAGTTGCAAGCTCTGCAATCTAGCCTTGAAGGTAAGGTAGTTTCCAATTGCGAATGCCCCGAACGCGATATCGCCCCCGTACCTTGGCTCGAACCCGAGGCTTGGCCACCAACTCCAAACCATCTTCATGAATTGAGGGCCACGGCTTGCCATTTGGTAGTCGATCAAGTTGAAGTCCACGTTGAAAGTTCGCTCGAACCATGTTCGGTTTTGGTCTAGGATAGCCTGAGGGTTGCTTTGCCCTTCCTTGACGAATGAGGGTATGCCCGCCTTCTCTATCATGCGCATATCGGGTTGGTAGAACTGCGGGTAAAGGCCCCACCAACTAGAAGAAACATATTTTGTGATGGCCAAGGCTTGAAGTGGAATCAGTGAAGTATCAGGGTAACGCATTCGTGTTAGCCAGTTGGCTGCGAACAAGGCGGAGCCTAAGTATGTCTCGTTATTCGTCGTCTCTGAGAGGAGGAGTAAGCCGCGTATGGAGTAGGCGGCGCTCCACAACGACAGAGCGACGCTTGAACCAAACTCACGCCTCTCTGTGTCGTAACCATAGTAGTACCCGCCAACTGCCATCGGATCATTCGCGTAGGTATGGTTGCCCCATGCCGTGTTCGTTGGAGTTACTTGGAAACTCATTAACCATTCAGCATACGTTTCCGCGGCATTCAGATACCGTTCGTCTCCCGTCAGCCTGTAAAGCTGAGTCCACGCCAAGAGTGTGAATCCTGCATGGTTAGTTGAAACTGATCTTGTGTACACTGTCCCGTTCCACTCGTAAGGCAACGCGCCATAGACGGGTGTGTTGAGCCACTCCTGGCCGGTAAACTGTCTGGACAACATGTATTCGCCTGCAGCTTCAGCGGAACTGAGGTAGGTGCTGTTACGTGTCAGGAGGTAGAGTTCAGCGAGAATCCAAGCCGATTCGGTTGTCTCAAACATTCTAGGCTTCCAACCAAGGGCCCAATAATACTGGGTAACTGGAAAGGCGCCGCTGAAATTCCCGGTTTTGATTTGCGTTTTGACCAGCCAACTTCCGTATCGGTTCAGTAGTTGGAGGGCTTTGTCATCGTTTGACCAGCGGTAGTAGGAGATTAGGGCCGCTGCTATTGGGTTGCCATGTTCAGGGGACGGAAATACAGCATGCAAATTAGTGGAATCGTCTGGTGTTCCGAATTGCCCGTCTTTGCCTGCGGAGACATCGGCCTGTTCAGCCCAGACTCCGACATTGTCGAGTGTGATGTTGCGCCCATGAATCGCGGTTAGGACTAGTAGGGGTGTGCTGGCTCTTCCGCTTGGAATTTGTGCGGCCTGGAAGTAATCGTAGTAGACATTGAAGATCTTGAGGTACATGGGATCTCCACTTTCCAGGTAGGCGTCTAAGGCGGCGGAGGCTCCCAGGCCGGAGTCGTGGCCAGCAATCAAGAACGCGAGCTGCTGCCTCTCGCCTGCTGCTATACTGCCAGTCTCAGCGGTGATGGTGCCGTTCTCAAAGTAAAACGGGTCCAGACCCCACGTACGTATATCCTGGTATGGAATTCCCCATGACGCGTTGAGGGGCGTAACTTGGAAGGAGGTTATCCAATTCGTAGCCTCCAACCCTAGGTCATAATACCGCGAAGTGGGATCGGATTCTTGTATAGCGAGGCTTGGAGCAGGCTGAAAGGCCGCCGCCAAGAATACCAGTAAGAAAGGGATGAGGAACCGTTTGACCTGCGTAGCCCTACGACTCGTGCTCTTTGGTCTCGTCGTCTCTAGAAAGTAGTTCGAACTGGGTTCAGCTTAGCCTTTCGTTATCAGGCCGTATATGATGAAGGGAACGCCCGTGATGAGCGCGAAGTCGAAGTAGGTGGATGTTACTGCAGCGAAGACTACTCCTGAAAAGACCCAGATTATTCCGACTGCGGTTGTAACTCCCCATTTTACTGTCCAACCTGTCACAAACATTGCGGCACCAAAAATCACCAGCCAAAAGCCGAGGGTCAGTGAGGTAACTTGTGCCATTGACATTTCTGAAGGCATCATTGAGGCCATGAAAGGAGCGCCCAGTGAGTAAATTGCTGTCAAAACCACGGCTAGGACTATGGTGAACTTCCAGAGCTCCTCAAGCATCGGGGGAGTTCTTCTGGGCATGGAACCCCTACCTATGAGGTAAAGGATCACTGAGAAGATTATGACGCCGAGCAGCCAAGCCGTATATTGAAGTGAATTGAAAACACCGGCCTGAAATGCAAAGAATACTAGAACCTGTACTACGCCTAAGGCAGTTTGCTTGAGTTCCATTTTTCATCGGCCCAAATCTTTCGGCTGTATTAGTATTAAAGACCATCGACAAGCAACAGGCATTCCTTGGGGCGATTAATGGCCGCTAGTTTCCTAAGTCGGTTTTTCCACTGAAGCCATAAGGAGACTTTCACATCCTTCTGCCATGTGATGCCACATTGGAAGTCACAGTCCAGGAAGCTATCAGAACTCTGCGCAGCATGCGGCGCCTCAAGAGTGATCAAGTAGAACCAGAGAAGGTTCACACGATTCTGCAGGCGGCGGGTATGGCACCGTCAGGTGGAAACTCACAACCATGGGAGTTCATTCTGATTACCGACCCCACCGTCAAGGGGCAGCTACGCGAACTTGCGGTCGAGGGGCTTGAGATGTACGCGAGGTCTAACTTGCGGATTCCGAAGGATGCTATCTCGGAATTCCTATCCCCCACGAACCCCGTGGCCTCGCTCGCCCAGAATACCAAGGAGGTCCCTGTCCTAATCCTCGCGTGCCTCAACACGAAGCGGGCGAAGCGGCTTACAGATGAGTGGGCGTGGCTGGAGGAGCAGTCGAACTGGGCCTCCGTCTTTCCCGCCGTCCAGAACCTTCTACTGTCTGCGCGAGGGCTAGGCTTAGGCACCGCCGTTTCGATTTTCCCATTATTCCGAATTGCTGAACTAAAGCGGCTGCTTCAACTCCCCGACTTTGTAAAACCAGGGATATTCATTTACGTGGGATACCCGACCACGCGATTCAGCGAACCTAAACGATTACCCATTGAAGACTTCATCCACGAAAACAAGTGGTAGAAGGTCGACCATAACGTCGCAGACTCGTACCCCATCGGATCTGATAGCCCAATTTGGCACCCAAATAAGAGCATCAGGCGGTTATTTTGCCACAGTCCCAGACCTATCCGCTGCAGGCGACTACGCAGCTAAGCTAGCTTCAGCAGCAAAAGCAAAGCAGGTAGTGGTCTGCGGCAATGCAATAGCGTCCATCTTCGCCTCTGGATCCACTGTGCCATTCCAGGTCGCAAGTTCCGTGAAAATGGATAGGGGGAGTTTCTTTGAAGCGCTACAGTCGGCGGAGATCGGAATTTCCACTGCCGACCTTGGCGTTGCGGACACTGGGACATTGATCATTTCGACGACGAACGAATCCGACCGGCTCGTCACAGCACTGCCGATAATCCACGTCGCGATTCTTCCCCGTTCCAAACTCGTGTTCTCGCTCGAAGATGCGTCACAGTATATTGCCCAACTCCTCACCAAGGATTCCAAAGCGGTCTCTATCTCACTCATTTCAGCCTCAAGTAGGACCTCTGATGTTGGGGGCATCACAATTATGGGCGCGCATGGGCCGAAAGAGTTGCACGTTCTACTTCTCGATGGAGAGCTTCCTGGTGAGTCGTAGCTATGGATAGTACCGGCCTCGAAGCCCATGAACGACTGATCAGCAAAGTCCGGGACGGCATCGCTGACAAGCCGCGAAGGGCTCAACTATACCTCGGGACTGAGGGTGACCGGGAAGCAAGCGAAAAAGCGTATGCGGCTCTTCCCAACGGGGACTCGTTGCTTCAAGAAGCGCGGAGAATCAAACGTGAATCAATAGGGGACTTAGACGAGAACGTTAAGCAGTTCACTCAGGCCGCAAATGCGTCTGGGGTGCAGGTGCATTTTGTTCAGGACGGAGCGGCCGCCGTCCGAATAGTAGTCGACCTAGCCCGCAGGGCAGGAGCCAAGCATATCGCCAAGGCAAAGTCGATGACCAGCGAGGAGATTGAGCTTCGCCAGCATCTCGAGGAGGAGGGCTTCGACGTTGTCGAGACGGATCTTGGTGAACGCATAATCCAGATTGCCCACCAAAGGCCATCCCACATTACAGCCCCGGCACTCCACCTGACTGTGGAACAGATTACTGAACTCTTCTCAAAGAACCTAGGAAGGGAGCTGCCTCCGGACCCGGGGACGATAACGGCGGTCGCGCGAGAGTCTCTGCGAAGCAAGTTCCTACAGGCTGATGTTGGAATTACGGGAGCGAACTTTGCGATCGCCGATTCGGGTGCAATCGTGATTGTAAGCAATGAGGGCAACGCCCGCCTTGTCACAGCCCTTCCGCGCATGACCATAGCCATTCTGGGCTCAGAGAAGATAGTGCCAAACGCAGCTGATGCGATTACGCTGATGCAAGCGTTGATATTGAGCTCAGCGGCTCGAAAATTAACCAGCTACGTCAGTATCGTAAGAGGTGGGAGTAAGCTCGCCCAGACGGGCCAAAAGCAGGAACAGCATGTTATCGTCATTGACAACGGTCGTTCGAGAATGTTGGCCGACCCGAACTTCCGTGAGGCCTTGTACTGTTTACGTTGCGGAGCTTGCATGGATATGTGTCCCACCTTCAGGCTACTCGGAGGCCACGTCTTCGGCCACGTCTACCCCGGCCCCATAGGAATTCCTTGGACTGAGTATACGGCAAGCCCGGACGCCGCAGGGGAGTTTGCACCTCTCTGCATTTCCTGCGGCTTATGCCAACGCGTCTGCCCGGAGGATATCAACATACCCCTACTCATAGCCCAAGTCAAAGAAAGATACACTGAACGGCACGGGCAACTATCGATAAACAAAACCCTATGCAATTATGAAACGTTCGTTAGCTTCGCAAGCGCCACATCCCCAGTCTCCAACTTTCTACTGAGACGCAAGGCCTTCCGTTTCATGCTCCAAACCTTTCTGGGCTTAGATTCTCGCCGGCCTTTTCCAAAGTTCACTCGGCACACGTTCAAGAAATGGTTCAGCTCACGGACATCCAGCGGCTCAAGATCAGTAGCCTATTTCGTTGACACCTACGCCGACATGTGCGAACCGGAAATTGGCAAAGCGGTCGTCGGAATCCTAGAATACAACGATTGCCGGGTGGTTCTGCCGAAACAGGTCGGCAGTGGAATCCCTGCCTTCCTTTATGGTGACATGAAGCGAACGGCGCGTGCAGCCGAATTCAATGTCCCCCAACTTGCCGGGGCCGTAAGGAGTGGCTGTGAAATAGTTTCTTCAGAGCCAACGGCAACCTACTGCCTGAAAGAACTCTACCCTAGGCTGCTAAGCTCCGATGAAGCCCGCCTGGTCGCAGCTCATTCTCACGACCTTTTCGACTACCTATTAGAATTGCACAGGGAGGGAAAGCTGAGAAACTTTCCTAGGGCCGACATGCAGCCAGTCGCGTATTACTCACCTTGCCATACGAGAAGTGTTTACGGAAAATCCAACGCGCTGGAACTTCTGAAGCTCGCAGGAATAGACGTGCGACCTGTGAAGTACAACACATGCTGCGGAATCGCGGGGACCTTCGGATTCAAGAAAGGCCCCGAAGGGTATGATGTTTCTATGGCAATTGGTGAAACACTGTTTGAGAGGCTGAAAGCCCTAGGCCTTAGTCAAGTCATAACCGAGAGCAGCGTTTGTAAGATGCAAATAGAGCACGGCACGTCGCTGCCAGCCATCCATCCCGCCGTCGTCTTATGGAATCTATGCCAAGCTTCTCGCGGCTGAGGATCTACTGCGGTTGTTTTGCGCTACAGTAGGGGCATGTAGTGGATCCAAGGGGGAGTTGCGCACCGCATTGAATGCAGTACCGCGCTTGGCCAAGCTGTGCCGGAGGCAATGTTGGTTGACCAGTTCCGGGCAATTCCAGTTGTTGCCTTGTTTGGATGGTTTTCATCAAATCATCGCGTGTGACCACACCAAGCAGTCGGTCGCCCTCCGTGACCAACATCATTTCAACTCTCTCGCGCGCCATTCTTTGTAACGCGTCCAATGCCGATACTCCTGGCTGAATCATGGGTGCGCGTTCGAGTGGGATCATTGCTTGAGCCACCGTTTCTGTAATTCTCTGCTCTTTCGAAATAGCTCGCGCAGACTGCAGTGTAACGAGCCCCAAGAGCCGGCCGTCTTTCATCACCGGGTACCCGGCGTGAGGGTGGACTAGGAAGTAGTCGGACACTAGCTGCTGCACTGTAATGTCGGGGGGCACGGTCAACGCTCCTTGAGTCATAATGCTCCCAACCGTTAGCCCCGTCAAGGTTTCACCAATGAGTGTCTGCCTCAGGCTCGTCTCGGCACCGGATTTGATGAACCATCCGAGGACAACGATCCAGATTCCATCGACGAAGTCGCCGAAGATTATTGCGACAAAGCCTCCCAACATCATGAGAAGTGAGAGACCCTCACTAACGCGTGTGGCAATCCGCGTAGCGCCAACAAGGTTCTTGGAATGTTTCCAAAGGCTACCGCGAAAGACTCGCCCGCCGTCTAGCGGGAACGCGGGAAGTAAGTTAAACGCGCCTAGAACCGCGTTGATGAGAGCTCCATAGCCAACTGTCGCCGTTACGACGATGGGTAAGCCCGCCGCCTGTGCTATGTACCAAAAGCCTCCCAAAACACCGGCAATCATGAAACTCATCAACGGTCCGGCTGCTGCCATGCGCACCTCCAGACCCGCGTCCTGCGGTTCCTCAGTCATTTCCGACACGCCGCCAAAGAAGAAGAGCGTAATTCTGGCAATTGGCAAACCATTCTTCTTCGCAATATACGAGTGGGAGAGTTCGTGGATGAGCACAGAAGCGAACAGAACTATTGCGGAGGCAATCCCAATCGTCCAGTACGTGACGGGGCTTAGGCCGGGGTATTGGTGGGGCATATACCCGTAAGCCAATGACCAAGCGATCAAAACGAAAACCAACCATAACGTGTAGTGAATTCTAACCGGAATTCCCATAATCTTCCCAAGCCTAATCGACAAATTCTACGGCCTCACACTTCGCCTACGACATACGAATCGGGAACGCTAAAAAGTCCTTCCAATCTACTGAAGCCAGCCCTCAAGGCATGAATACCATCTGCGGCACTGCTAGGAAAAGGTTTTTTGTGAACGGCCTTTCCTCGCGAACCGGTTGGAGATACGGAGTTGGAAACGAAACAGCTGATCATGTTGCCTGGGCCGACAAACATTCCGACGCGTGTCGCGAATGCGATGCTGCGGCCTATGATTAACCATCGTGGGCCGGAGTTTCGCGAACTTCATTCACGAATAATCGACAACGCGAAATACGTTTTCGGTACAAAAAACGACCTATTTGTTCTATCCGCGTCTGGAACGGGAGGTGTGGAATGCGCCGTCCGAAACATTTGCTCGCCGGGCAGTAAGATCATTGTGCCCGTCAACGGGGTTTTCAGCCAGCGTTTTCTGGAGGCCGTGAAATTACTCGGCGGCCAAGGTGTCGAAATACCTGTTGAGTGGGGTAACGCCGTAACCGTCGGCCAGATTGAGGAAGCCCTCAAGAGGAATCCACAGGTTACAGCCGTAGCGATAATCTACAATGAAACGTCAACAGGAGTAACCACGCCCGACCTGAAGCAAATAGGCGAAGTCTGCCACAAGCATGGCGCACTCTTTCTCGTTGACGCCATATCAATTCAAGGCGGCGTTCCACTTCCAGTTGATGAGTGGGCGGTGGACATCTGCGTAACTGGCAGTCAGAAATGCCTCATGACCCCGCCAGGGCTTGCCCTCATCTCCGTGAGCCAGAAAGCATGGGACGTCATCAAGAATGCCCCTCGCTCTTACTACTTCGACCTTCAACTCTGCAAACAGTTCTGGGATGAGAATAAGGAAACCCCCTATACTCCTGCCGTGACCCTTTTCTTCGCGTTGGATGAGGCGTTGCTAATGATCCGCGAAGAAGGCCTTGAGAAACGTTTCAAGAGGCATGCAACCTGCGCTAGCGCCATGTACGCCGCAGTAGAAGCCATGGGCCTGGAAGGCTACGCGCGAAAACCAGTTAGGTCAAACACTGTCGTAGCGATCAAATATCCGACCGGCATTGATGACAAGAACTTCCGAGGTACTCTCAACAAAAAGTACCGAGTGGTGGTTGCTGGCGGGATGGGCAAGACGAAGGGACAGTTGTTCCGCATCGGAGTAATGGGAAGCGTTTCAGAATTCGAAATCTTGGCCACGGCAACAGCGGTTGAATCCGCCTTAATCGAACAAGGTCACAAACTCAAACCGGGAGAAGGCGCAGAGGCGGCGCGTGCGGTTTTCGCCAAGACATCCTAAGCGCGGTTAACCGCAAGGCTACCTAGACCTACGCAACGGAGGGGCATGTCTTCGAGGATACTTGCTTTCACGGATTTTCATGGCAATCATGAGGCATATCGGCACGCGAAAGAGCTGATTGCGAATAAGCAACCGGATTTCGCGATAGTCGCAGGAGACATAGTTAACCGCGATTCCAACCGAGCCAAACAATTCCTATTCGACTTGGCATCGGCCGGGCCTCCTGTCTACTTTGTCCCAGGGAACATGGACAGTGACGAACTGGGAGACTGGCCAGGAGGCGAAAACGTTCACGCACTCCATGCGCGATGCGAGAACATGGAGGCTGTGAGCCTGATTGGTCTAGGCGGATCGCCGCACGGTCCCTTTCGAACCATCTTCGAATACAGCGAGGAAGAAGCCTCGGGGCTGATCGAGGCGGCGGCCAAAAGTTACCGCGAAGGACAACTGATTTTCGTGTCACACTGCCCACCCAAGAACACGAAACTCGATAAAGTTACAAGTGGTGAGCATGTTGGGAGCACGGCTGTTCGAGAATTTGTTGAAAAGAGGCAGCCGATACTAGTTGTTTCGGGTCATGTTCACGAAGCCCAAGGTACCGATACTATCGGTCCGTCCATTCTAGTGAACACTGGACCAGCCCAGATAGGACAGTACGCCGAAATAACTCTCGGAGACAATGTCACAGTGAAATTTGGAAGATTTTCTAAATCGGATGGTGGCGTGAATCGTTTGCATGGAGAAAAGTAGCGGCCTATGGCGGCAACTTATTATGAGCCTCATTCCTAATCGAGCGGGAATTAACTAAGGAGTCTATGATAGTGCCTAGGCGAGCACGCCATCGAAGGATAAGAGCTATTCGGGTTGTTCGGCGAGAAACTATCGCCGTCCTCTTGGTGCTCGTCGTAGCCTTAGGCTCGCTTGCCGCGTATTACGCCCTCGCCCTGAGTGCGGAGAAATCAACCAGCCTAGACCCAGCGCAAATCTACGCTAACGCAAGTAGTAGCGTCGTAACTATCCAAGGATACAGGGATCAGACTGTGGATACTGGGACGGGCGTGGGAACAAGTTGGGTCGGCATCTATGCTTCAGGATTTGTCGTGCAATACTCAGGGTCGTATTACGTTGTAACAAACTTTCACGTAGTAAAATCCCTCGTCAATACGACGGTAACTTTCTGGAATGGTGATGCTTTCAGAGGAAACGTTGTAGGTTTAGATGCTTACGCCGATTTGGGTTTAGTTTCTACACAGGCCCCATCTCAAGAGTATTCCCCATTGGAATTTGCTCCATCATCCGCACTCAGGGTTGGTGAGCCTGTGGTTGCGATCGGAAACCCATACGGATATGCGGGTACGATAACGTACGGGATCGTAAGCCAGACTGGGAGGACGATAAGTTACGATACTGGTTCAGGTTCCACGGGGTACCCTATCGCTGACGCGATACAATTCAGCGCGCCGATAAACCCTGGCAATTCGGGGGGCCCGCTGTTGACCGGTGATGGAAGGGTAGTTGGAATCACAACGGCTGGAATAACCGGTGCAGAAGGCCTTGGTTTCGCGATACCGTCAGACACTATCATGCGCGAACTTCCCTCTCTCGTGACAACGGGCAAGTATGACAAACATCCTTACCTAGGTGTTCAAGTGGCGGATATGACCTATGAACTCTCAAAAGTTGCAGGTTCCAATGTGACCTATGGTGTATTGATCGAGAAGACTATCCAAGGTAGCCCGGCATCTCAATCCGGCCTCAGAAGCGGAACCAACAATGTTAACGTCAGCGGGCAATCATACCTGATCGGTGGAGACATCATCATATCAATTGATGGAACCAGGATTGTCAACTACGACTCGATGTCAACGTACCTTGAAAGGAATACGTTTCCAGGTCAAACCATACAAGTTGGCATTATCAGGTCAGGTACCTTTATGGTCGTTCAAGTAGTGCTGGGCGCAAGGCCCCCCATCTCTTGAAACCCGAATCCTACGCCTTCAAGGCCCTTTGAAAGCTTCTGTCGCTTTCTAGCACGAGTTCATTGACAAACCGATTAAGTACGCTTAAGTCGGCGAATCTTCTCTCGGGTAAGTGTCATAAAGCCTTGAACGGTGATTCGTAGGTTCGGCATTCAAATTGATTGACATGCTTGTGGTTCTACTCATCTCGGTTCTTGCTGGCTTCCTAGGTGCCCTAACCGGCCTTGGTGGTGGAAGCATCATGATTCCGATATTGGTTGCTTTCGAAGTGCCTCTGAAGTATGCGATCGCCGCAAGCATGGTGACTATTATCGCCACATCAAGCGGTTCGGCGGCATCATTCGTACGGGAACGCATAACGAACGTAAAGGCCGCATTCTACCTAGAAATGTTCACAATAATAGGAGCGATCATCGGGGCTACGATAACGTCGTTCATTCAGTCTCGGTTCTTATACTTCTTCTTTGCAGCGTTTCTTCTAACCTCCTTCCTGGGTTTGTCGGGGCACTTAAGCGAGGAATTTCCAACGCGAATAAAACAGGACAAGTTTTCACGATGGCTGGAGTTGAAGGGCAGTTACTACGATGAGGCTGTTAAGAAAAAAGTCAACTACAAAATGAAAAACGCCCTTTGGGGTGGTCCTGGGATGATGATTGCAGGGTTAGCTGCTGGAATGCTGGGCATCGGTGCTGGCGCCTTCAAAGTCTCAATACATGAACTGATTTTGAAAATGCCTTCCAAAGTTTCCAGCACGACCAGTAATTTCATCATCGGGATAACTGCCTTGGCAGGTGCAAGTGTCTACTTCGCGTCGGGCCTACTTTTCCTCGGCCTGGCTGCGCCGATGGCTGTGGGAACGACTAGTGGCGCGCTGGTAGGGGGGCGAATTTTGAACCATTTACCCAATCGAGTGGTAAGGTACCTATTCCTCGTAATAGTCGTCGTGCTGATTGTCCAAATGCTCTACAAGGGGATAACTTCACCATGAAAAGGGGTCGGAATGAAGAAGGCCTCGAACTGGCGATAAGCTATGTTCTAATTACGGGCGTGCTGGCGAGCGTCGCGGTCGAAACGTTTGGGATCGTAAGCTACTACTTGTCAAACGGAAACGTGAACATACTCTTCGAGCCAAGCTCCGCGATGATGGGAACAGGTTTCTTCAGCTATACGGCGAAGCTGGCACAACAACTTTCGGTGGGGGTACTAACGCCGATGCAGGTACTTGGGTTGGGGATTGTTCTGTTGATGATGACACCCTACCTGAGAGTGGTGGCCTCCGTTGTGTACTTCGGTTTGGCTAAGAACCTGAAATATTTGTTCATAACCCTGTTCGTTCTGATCGTCCTAACCGCGAGCCTCTTGAAACGCTAACCGTTAGGCAACGTTTTGCAACACTTTGTGGCTCAGAGTGGACGCTTGTTTTAAGCGTGTGCCACGTAAGAGCTTCATCAGGGCAATTGGAGGTGAACTTGAAGGAATGACGGAGGAGAAACAAACTGCCGCCTTCATACTTTCGTTGCTGGCGGGCGTCTTCATCCTTCTCGGTGGAGGTATGATGACAATGATAGGATCGTGGTTAGGCAATTACGGTATGATGAGTTACTATGGCAGATGGGGAGGAATGATGGGAACAGGCTTCGGAATGTTGCGATTCGCGTTCGGCGCCATGGGTGTGCTAGGCTTAATCTTTGGAGCCATCGTAATCATCAGCGCTTTAATGCTGAACAGCAAACCCGAGCAGCATCAGACTTGGGGATCGCTTATCGTGCTCTTCTCAGCGCTCAGCATATTCGGTAGCGCGATGGGCGGTTTTGGCGTTGGCCTTGTTCTCGGCCTTATCGGCGGCATACTTGCGATAACGTGGAAACCAACCGGGAAATGAGGGGGGCCCTGGGCCTCATCATCCGGAGTTTCACATTTTTCTGGACTGGATCCGAACAAAAGTCCTCGTAACTGAGCTAACCGTTTCTGAAAGCTTAATGTAGAACGGGCAAATCTAGGCTTCGCCTTCACGATTCAAGGTGCTAATGGTTGCCGCTCAAGAATAGTGACTTCATACTCGCCAACTACAGCCTCAAGATTAAGGAAACCGGCGAGATAGTCGGCACCACGCTCGAGAATGTTGCCAAGGAGGCGAAGCTTTACCGCGGCGAAGAGCGTTACGAACCATTCTTCATCATTGTGGGGGAAGGATGGGTCCCGAAAGGGCTAGACGAAGCCTTGACCGGCATGGAAGTTGGCAAGGCGAACACCATAGAAC
>JBAVCK010000056.1:0-2176 GCA_049586635.1 Bathyarchaeia archaeon | reverse complement strand
CACTTACCGTTTCGTTAACATTGCTCTAGCCAACGAACTCTCTTCCCTGTTCGAGAAGATCGGATTGGACGCATTCGAGGTAATCGCCGCCGCGTCGACGAAACCGTTTGGGTTCCAACCTTTCTATCCTGGCCCAGGGGTGGGTGGCCACTGTATTCCTAAAGACCCACATTATTTGGCCTTCAGCGCGAAACAGGTTGGTGTACGTCTTAGGCTAGTCGAGCTTTCCGCCGAAATCAACGACACGATGGCCGAACATGTAATCGCCAGGTTAGAACGGTATCTGGCCGGTCACGGGCGAATGCTCGCTGGGTCAAAAGCAGCGCTTCTCGGCTTGGCCTTCAAGGCCGACATTTCTGACTGGAGAAGAAGCCCGTCGATTGCCCTAGCAGAGAAGTTGTCCAAATCAGGAGTCGACGTACAGGCCTATGATCCGTTCATTCGAAGCGTTGCCACGGATGGAGGACAGCTCTCCTCAACAAAGACTCTGAATGCATCGCTACAGGGGGCTGACGTTCTCGTCCTTGCGACGCCGCACTCAGCATTTAGGAAAATCAAACTCAGCAGGGTCGCCAAACGGATGCATCCCGAAGCCGTGGTAGTCGACACTCGAGGTTTCTGGACGCGATCAGACTGTGAGAAAGCAGGCCTAAATTACCTTGGAATTGGCCGACCCTAAACTCGTTTCATCCCTGTGCCTCCGGAGGCTTTACTCGGAAAATCGGCGCGTTCAGATGGCATCGATTACGTACCTCTCTAGTTTGCGAGCGCATACAACAATCGTCCTATGTATTCGTGCTTCTTCGTCCTGAACCTAAAATTACTTAGCCGACGGACCTCGCCTCCGAACTGTGATTTGAATAGATACAGCCCATAAGCTGGGTCTGATTTGTTCTCCGGGGAAGTCGCTTGTGTCAGGTTATACATTATCAGTTTTCTCTGAACTGCGAGTTCGATCGCCCTCCATTGAAGCAGGTTGTTGGCGCGGTGGATCCAGAATTTTTCGTCGCTTGCACCTTCGTAGTACCATGCTACGCCGCCGAACTGAAGCATTATCATCGCGCCCACGTTCTGACCGCCAATCCTAGCGATCAAGAAAGTCGCCATACCTGATTTCACCATCAGGTCTTCGATTGCTTTGAAGAACGGCTTCGGGGTAACCTTTACGTTCAGTCTTTCCCTCGTTCGCAGGTAGAGGTCATAGAATTCCTCGGAACTCCCCTCAAACACCTCAACGCCGTCACGTTCAGCCTTACGTACTGCAGACCGGCAGTCCTTATCCAAGCCATTCCACAAGTCTTCCTTCGACCGCCCTAGTTCGACAACTATCTCATGATCAAGTGAAGTCTCGACAGGCGAGAAACCTGAATCAAGAAATGCCAGCGCATCGAATACATCGTTTGTGATCTGGACCTCGCTCAGGCCACGCTTCCAGGCTTCTTCACGAATAACTCCCAACACCGACCTCAAGCTACTCTCCCCATTGGCCACCGGGCCCCAACTGACCAGCCCGCGGTTCAAACCTAAGCCTGTAAGAACTGAGTTTGTTCTTCTTCGAACAAGTAACGCCGCGGCAACTATCTTTCCCTTCTCATCCGTAACTGAGACTTGGTAGGGTTCCTGGCCAAGGCTCTTCACTACTTGTCCCCAAACGGATGTCTGGAATACGCTTGGGTGGCTCGAGCTGGCGATGAACGAGTCCCAAGTCGCGTCCCTCACATCACTCGCCTCGATAAGCAATCCACGCAGACCGACGATTGAGCTGGCAACAGCTAAAATATCTTGTCGTGCAACAACCACTAAGGTCGCAATGCCGGACATCATGGTTCTCCACGATTTCGACAACCCATATCTCTCGGGAAATTACGCGCTCAGAAGAGGTCTGAAGTTAATTATCTACGCCCTTTCGAAGGAAATTCCTCTACTTAGGAGATGGGTGAAGGACATCTACGCAGAAACGTACAGCAATTGCAAGACACTGGCAGCGCTAGACAAGTTGTTGGGGCTCCACAGTAGGTTCGGATTGAAAGATGAAGTCCTCGAAGCGTTTCCGGGGCTCGATAAGGAACTCGCGGAAATGGGTTTCCATGTCCATAAGCACACCCACATCTCTCGCGATGACGTGAGGTGGGAACCTCCACTGAACGTGGAGAAAGAGGCCTGGTTCTTCGACCAG
>JBAVCK010000055.1:0-4443 GCA_049586635.1 Bathyarchaeia archaeon | reverse complement strand
CGATAGCTCGCTTTGACGTGGGCAGCAATACTTTCACGGAATGGCCGCTCCCCACCGGCAGTAGACCCGTCGGAATATACGTCGACGAAAACAATGATATTTGGTTCACGGAGTCGGGTAGAGATGTTATAGGGAGACTGCACACCAGCACCAATAATCTAACCGAGTGGACTTTGCCCGGCGCGACTACAATTCCTGGTTCACCAATTCTGAAACCGTGGGGTATCTACGTTCAAGTAGTCACCACACCCTCTGGCGCATCCAATCGATTTGTTTGGTTCACTGAGTCGAGCAGCAACGCGATTGGACGATTGGAGGCAAACAGTAATCGCTTGACTCTATGGGACCTCAACTCGTTGGGCCTAGGCTCGTACCAGCCTACGGACATAACGTACGGTACGGTGACCACAATTCCATCTATCATCTTTTCAGATGCCAACAGCAATCGGATCTCAATTCTGTGGAATGACACAGGGGGCCCGTTGTCGACCTATAGAGACGCCCTCATCCCAACCGGTGCCGCGGGTCCATCTGGCGTGACGTTTGACTCTGCTCGGAACGCTGTCTGGTTCGCGGAGAATAACGCAGGGAACATTGCGAACCTGAATACGACAGCCGTACTCAACCCCACAACTCTAACCGCCAACTACTGCACGATCCCCCCAGCCGTGGGAACGCCTTCATGTCTCTCCCCAGCGGCGATGACTTCGACATTGTTGAGTCCCACCGTCACCGCCAACGTGGCGGCGGTTTCACAGATTCAACCTCCGACCCAAACTTCGAACGTCGGAATATTTCAAAATTTCAACGGGTATGCAGAGTATAATCTTCCCAACCGCACCGCGGAACCGAACCTCATGGCGCTCGATTCAAGCGGCAATCTCTGGTTTACGGAAAGCAATGTCACCGTGAATCGCATAGGTCGCATCGGTGTCCCATACGTGTATCAAGTTTCAGCTTTTCCGATTACGCAGACAGTGAACACGGGAAACACTGCAACCTATACCGTAAACGTGGCTCTAACTTCCGGTACCCCAATACCTGTACAACTTTCACTCATCAACGCCCCCGCCAACGTTACGACCCTTTTCAACCCACAGCTTCAAGAACCATCTTTCACATCCACGCTTACCATTACCACGTTAAGCTCGACACCAACGGGAACTTTCCACATGATTATCCAAGCAATCAGTGGAGGCCAGACCCAATCTGCGGCAATTACTCTCACCATTCAAACCGGGCCGCCACCAGCGTTCAACTACCAAATTAGCCTGACCAGCCCTGCGAGTGCAACAATTCCGCAGGGGGAGTCAGCGTCTTTTGGTTTGGCTGTTGCATTACTGAGTGGAAGCTCACAGTCTGTGAATCTCAGCGCCTCCGGGCTTCCGGCTGGCGCAATTTATTCGTTCACAAACTCCAGCGGGCTGGTTCCGTTCTCTTCTACACTCAAGATTCAGACCACTGCGAATACTCCGGCCGGCTCATACCCGATCACAATTACAGGAGTATCAAGCGGCGGAGTACAGCGTAATTCGGCTCAGGCCCCTATCTTGGTAATCACCGAAGTGTTCCGAGACTTCAACCTAACCTCTTCTGTTAGTCAAGTCATCCTAGTCCAAGGATCTAAGGCTGACGTGCCAATCACTGTGACCGCAGTCGGAGCCTTTAGCGGTGACGTAAATTTCGACGGAACATTCTCACCCAAAGAGCTTGGCCTAGGGGCCTCTTTCTCGCCGTCCCCCGTGACAGTTCAGCCCAATGGAACTGCACAAACAACAATGGAAATCGTTGCATACAAAGGCACATCTGGAACCTATCAGCTCACAATCACCGCAACAAGCTCGAACCCATCTCGAAGCCATCAAATAGTAATGAGCGTTCGTGTTTCACCCTGCCTCATAGCCACAGCCACCTTTGGCTCCGAGCTAGCACCTGAGGTTCAATTCTTGCGAGGATTCCGCGACCAGCAAATCATGCAGACGTTTGCTGGATCAAACTTTATGGAAGTTTTCAACGCTTGGTACTATTCGTTCAGCCCTGCAGTGGCACAATATGAGTATTCACACGCAACAACTCGTGCCATGGTTAAGTTGGCGCTCTACCCCTTGATGGGCATCCTACATCTCTCATCGTCAACCTACGCTTTCGTCGGATTTGAACCGGAAGCAGCTGCCTTAGTTGCTGGCTCAATCGCCAGTTCTCTCATCGGCCTCGCATACTTCGCCTTGCCGTTAACAGGCGTATTCTGGGTCAAACGAAACAGAATCAGCGCCAGAACTAGGCGCAGAGTTGCGAGATGGTTGGCCATCGTTTTCGCGGCCTTGATTGCAGGTTTTGTCGTTTCGGAGCTAATGGCAATAGCAGTCTTAATGATGATTGCCAGCGCAGGCCTCGTTTTAACAGCCCTGCTAGCAGGAAGCGTTCTGCCAGCATTCAAACTGATCGAATTCGTCAAGCGCCGAAACTAAGCATCATCTAGGGCGCGAATGCATCGCCCCGCGCATCACAAGATCTGACACCTCTCTGGCTGGCATGGAGAGCGTTTCAGCAATCGAGCGGATGTCTTCGAATTCAGGTTTCACTCTTACAACCTTACCTGATCGGTCTTTCGCAAACTTAACTCTCACATCAAACGTCCTCCCCCCAATTTCCAACTTAATTGTTTCAACCTCCCTTTGCAACGTGAACCGATTCCACGATTGAAATCTAACACCGAGTGTGCCTGTCTCTCTAATCATGATCGCAGAGATCTTCTCCGCGTCACCGATCTCGCAAATCGCATGCAGAACATGCCCAGGGCGGCTCTTCTTGAATATCGCCGAGGTGATCCATGCATCCATCGCTCCCGATTCTAGGATACGTTGTAAGGCGTGCCCTAACATCTCACCAGGCAGGTCGTCGAGATTCGTTTCGAGGACAAGAATCCTTTCAGAATCGAACTTTCCGGCGGTGGCGTGCCCAAGAACGACTCTGAGCAGATTCGGTGTCTTAGCGAGCTCTTTGCTACCGGCACCGTACCCGATTTTCTCAGGAACCATAGGCGGATACGTTTCGAGGAATCTTTTCGCCAAGCAGGAGAGCATCGCTATCCCGGTTGGAGTCGCGAGCTCCTCAGCTTCAGGACCACCAATAAGAGGGATGCCATGTCGCCGAGCAATTTCTAGAACTGCGGGCGCTGGTGTAGAGATGGTTCCGTGAGAGAAAGTAACCAAACCACCGCCGACTGCAACAGGAGTGCCGCATATTTCACCACGAAGAACCCCTAGCGAGTCACACGCAGAAGCAACTCCAAAAACGTCCGCTAAAGTGTCAGTCGACCCTGCTTCATGTAAATGCGCCCTTGAGAGTTCGACGCCATGGAGCTTACTTTCAACATCAACCAAGATTTGGACCGAAGCTACCGCGAAGGACCTGGCTTCCTCGCTTAGGTTTGATGCATGTGCAACGGCTTGAGATGTTTGAATGAGTTCTTGGGCTCCGGTTTCTCCTTCCTCTTCCGAGATTGTGAAATGAACTGCCCTTGTTCTAAATTCGTGTTTGGTGACTTCTGCTGTCTCAAGCCGAAGTGATTTGCACTTCGAATAATGTTGGGGAATCAACTTCAAAGTTTCTTGAATATTCTGAATATTTGCTCCGGCGTCGATCAAAGCGCCGAGCAACATGTCTCCAGATATTCCGGCCGTTTGACAGTCGATGAGAGTGATTCCTGGCAAATCTTGTTTCTCCCAGATACTACTTAGCCTAAGTGCAGAAATAAGCCATTCCGGCGAAAGCTATCACGCTTAATTTTCGCCGCCAAACCATCCTGGTTGAAGAACGGTGAACCAGTCTCAGCAGCACACAACCGCTGCCAAGGAGGATGCGAAACGGGCTACGAAGCGAGGGAAGCAAGTCGTTTGGGTCTGAATGAACTATTCCGTGTAGGCGATGGCATCAATCTCGATGAGCATGCCTGGTGCCGGTAGTTTCGCCTCGACGGTGGTTCTTGCCGGCGGATTCTCAGGAAAGAAAGTCTTGTAGACTTCGTTCATCTTCTTGAAATCATCAAGGTTCTTCAGAAAGATGGACACTTTGACAACATCGCGCATTGAAAGGTCGGAAGCCTCCACAATACCTTTGATATTTGTCAATACCTGGCGAGTTTGAGTTTCTACGTCCCCACCCATCTGCCCGGTCTTTGGGTCGCTCGGTCCCTGCCCGGCCACGAACAGAAAGTTGCCTGCTCTGACTCCTTGGGAGTAGGGGCCTATTGGCTGTGGGGCGTTAGGTGTTCGGATGTACCGCTTTGCCATTTCAAACACTCTACTCGCATACTATGCTCTTGATTGCAGGTTGAACGGCTTTCCTTCTTGAAGCGTCTTCGGCGGAATCTTCTCCTTCCATTTTTCTAGGAATGGGAAGTCCTCGCTCCGTTCTCTCAACTCGTCAGGTAACATATGTGGG
>JBAVCK010000054.1:0-3187 GCA_049586635.1 Bathyarchaeia archaeon | reverse complement strand
GGGTCCCCTTTTCAGGCAGCATATGGGGTTTCCCGTCGCAGAAATATCGTTTAGAGCCAGAACCAGTCCCCGAAGGAATGAAGATGAAGACTCCGTCTTTGAGGGCGACTACGGCTTCGGTGTATGGCCCATACAGGAAGTACATCGCCGCAATTTGGTTTCTGCCCTTTGCCGGGAGTGTTGTATTTCGGTAAATTCCCACGATTGTTCCCATCAGGTTGTTGCTGGTGATGTTTGAGGAACCGTCTAGAGGATCCAGCGTTACTGAGAACTCGCCGCGTTTCGAGGTGAGAGGCTGTGGGATTTCTTCTGAGGCAACCTGCTTCACTAAACCACTGTTTACGAGTTTCTTTGTGAGTAGTTCGTTAGCCCACACGTCCATTTCTTCTTGCTTCTCGCCGTACACGTTGTATTTGTCAGTCCGCCCCAAGCTTTTTGGAATTGCGGTTGCGATTGAGGCGGTGAGGTCAGCGAGGAGCAGTATGAGTTTGCGGAGACTCATGTCTTCTGTCCGCAATACTTCGGCCATGCTACTCTGCGACATCGGGTAGTTACCGGGCAAGTTTCCCTAGTGCAGTCTCAACATTTTGACCGTTGAGTATGATTTCTCTAAGCGCTGCGGCCATCTCTAGAGGTCGCTCGTGTTGCCAGACGTTCCTCCCTACTGCAAGACCGGTAGCGCCCGCATCCATTACGCCCTTTACTTGTGTCAAGAATGCTTCGTCCGTCGGTGCTTTTGGCCCGCCGGACATGAAGACTTTCACAGCACCAGCAGACCTCACCGCCCATCTGAAGGTGTTGGAATCGCCCGTGTACTTGATTTTCACTGCGTCTGCTCCGACTTCGAGGCCGGCTCTCGCCGCATATGCGATTATCTCGGGCGCTGTATCGTTGGTTATGGCTTCGCCCCGCGGATAGATCCAAGCTATTGCTGCGAGGCCAAGTTCGTGCGCTTCTTGTTGAATTCTGCCAAATTCGGTCAGCATAAGATTCTCGTGTGTGCTACCTAGATAGATCGTGTATCCTACGGCCTTGGCGCCGAGGGCTTTTGCCTGTTTCACACTGCAAATTTGACTTGCGATCGGCTCTCCCTTTGGCAAACTGGTCTTACCGTTGACTTTTACGATGAGAGGAACGGTGCCTTTGTAGTATTTTTCAGCAACCCCTTTCTGGAAGATTACGCCTGTGAATTTGCCCTTCCTGGCGATCTCGAGAATGTAATCCGGGTCGACGCTCTTTTCGTTGAAATCCTTGGACGGTCCGTGCTCTAACCCCTGATCGTAGGCGAGTAGGATCCCTTTACCCCCTCGTAAGAACGGTGCCATCGTGGGCTTCATTAAGAACCACGGGATTGAATCCTTGGCTATTGAATAAAAAGGTCCCTTTAGGTTTCCTGTAGCAGAGTTTTCGATTCGCCAACTCTTCAGTTTTGCCCCGAACCTCATTATTCTGACCAAATAGTGAGGATTTCCTGCCGAAAACAAGTGCTCGGCATCACGTGCTAAGTCTTGCGTGCTCGATCTTCATGCATCGGCCCATAACCACGTCTAGGCCTTCCCGTTTCGCTTTATCGGCTGCCTCCTCATTTACAATCCCCAACTGCATCCAGACAACCTTAGGGTTACCAAACTCTTTGTGAAGTTGAATCGCCTCATCAACAATCGGAGGCACATCTTCCGTACGCCGGAAAATATCGACGACGTCAATCTCGCGTTTCAATTCCTCCGGAAGGTCGAGCAAAGATTTGAAGCACTTTTCACCAAGCACCTCATTGACCGTGGGATTGACAGGCACGATTCTATACCCATGGGACTTGAGGTACAGGGCAACATCGTTACTCGGCCTTGAGGGATCTTTCGATAGCCCGACCACGGCGATTGTCTTGAAGCCCAGTGCCTTCGAAATCAGATTGTCGATTTCCGATGACATAAGAGTCAACTCCCTTTGCAAACCTTGGATTCATTAATTCATCCTTGAAATCTATGGGAAGCTCATATTAGTGATACCGTCGAAGCACCCTTTGATTCCGAATGCCAATCAAAGTGTTAGTTTGTGACCCCATCCACCAAGATGGCGTAGCCCTTCTAAGAAAGGCTGGGTTCGAGGTGGAGGAAAATTCTAGCCTGACGCCCGACCAATTAGAGAAGGAGATTGCCGAATTTGATGCCGTAATTGTCAGAGGCCGGACTAAGGTAACGAGTTCCGTATTGAATGCCGGAACAAAACTGAAGGCGGTGGCACGCTCCGGTGTCGGACTGGACAACATCGACCTGGACACTGCGAAAAAGAAGTCGATTAAAGTCATTTCAACCCCTGCAGCGCCAACAACAAGCGTCGCCGAGCTGGCAGTTGGCCTAATGCTCGCCGTTCTACGGAAGATATCATTTGCTGACAGGGCGATGAAGGAGGGACGGTGGGCTAAAGCAGAACTAACGGGGTCAGAGTTGAAGTCGAAAACGGTCGGCGTTGTCGGTGCCGCAGGACGCATAGGCCTCGAAGTCGCGCGAATCTCGGCTCAAGGGTTCGGAGCGAAGGCGATTGGCTACGATGTAATCGACTTCACGGAAAAGGCACGGCAAATTGGATTTCGAGCAGTCAGTCAACTTCCTGAACTCCTCTCGGAATCCGACATCATCTCCATACACGTTCCATACCTACCGGCAACTCATCACCTGATAGACCAGAAGGCAATCGATAGCATAAAGAAAGGGGCAATCTTGGTCAACACTTCTCGAGGAGACATAGTTGATGGCCAGTCCCTGCTGGCAGCCCTCAAATCAGGGAACCTTTCGGGGGCTGGGTTAGATGTCTTCCACAAGGAGCCGCCCGTTGACGATTGGGAGAAGGAACTCGTCAGCTTGCCAAACGTGGTATGCACCTCGCACGTCGGTGCCCAGACCGCGGAAGCGCAACGATTGGAGAGCACAATTGTCGCTGAAGAATTGATACGCACGCTCTCCAGCAAATAGCTAAAGGGGCTAAGAATGAGCGTATCGTTCAAAGACTTCGAAAAACTACAGTTCAAAGTTGGCAAGATAACAGCCGCAGAGAAAATCCCGGGAATGAAAAAGATACTCAAAGTGCAGGTGGACTTGGGTGATAGGACCGCGCAGGCGATCGCGGGTGGCGCAGAATTCTATGAGCCCAGCAGCTTCGTCGGCAAGCGGGTCATCGTACTAACCAACAT